>NZ_JBSFJX010000009.1:0-133068 GCF_053598275.1 Streptomyces sp. NPDC001156
GTCAGGTACCAGCGGCAGCGGTCTGTGTCGTAGTGGATGCGGTAGGCCACGGCCCGGTTCGTGGTGATGCGGTCGGCCCACTCGTCGCTGCGGTGATGGAACGTCACAGCTGTGGACAGGACGTACCGGCCGTGCGGGGCGTTCGCCAGGTGCGCAAGCGGGACGGGGAGCTTGAGGGAGACTTCGCCGTCCGGGGTGACGCGGATCGTCTCGTTCCCCAACCGCTTGCCCGATTCGCCGTCCGCCTGCAGGAACCAGCGCTCCGCTTCCCAACGCCGCCGCCACGCCTGCTCGGTGAGCTGCGCCGCCTCAAGGTGGTGTCGGGTGTGGAGCAGGCGTTTGCCGCCCCGCACCACCCGCACCCGCCCCACCTCGTGATCGGCCCGCTCCCGCTCCAGCCGATCCTCCAGCAGACGCAGCCGCCGGGACTTGTGGAACCACTCCCGCCGGGTGCGGTATCCGCCCGGAGCCCGCTTCGAGCCCTTCTCGCCCACCGGCAGCGACAGGCGGTGCGCGATCGTCTTGATGCCGGCCTCAAGGCTGTGGATGTGCGCGAGTTGGGCACGCCTGGACAGCGCCCACTGATCGTGGGTGGCCTTCGTGATCGAACCGGCCCAGCGCGAGGACGATGTGTCGGTCAGGGCCCGCTTGCGCCTGGCCCATGTATCCGCGGAGTGCTCCAGGCCCTCGGCGCATCGGCGTTTGAGATCCTTCGAGGCCAGCGACCCCAGATGCGCGCCGACCAGACGTAACACCGTGTCATCGTCCGGTGTGAGGGCCTTGATGCGGGTGCGGATCGCCACGCCGGACGGGCCGACGGCCACGAAGGGGGCAGCGATCGTGCGCAGCGACTCACCACGCATCGATGTGCCTCCCTCCCCAACGCTTGATCAGCAACAGGAAGAACGGTACAGGCCGGCACTGACAGTGCCCGCCAGCGTTGTGTGCGCGCTGCAACACCACGAACAAGTACATGCTCGTGCACACTCACACACACTCCTGCACATCCGAAACCGAACAGCTCCCAACCCCCTACGGCCGGTCCGGCAGCCCACCAGCCGGTGCGACGGGGAACGCGCTCAGCAGCCCTGACGGGCGGTCAGTCCCGCCGCCCCCGGCGCCCGGTCCCGATAGCTCTCGTCGACGAAGCGCACGAACGTGGCGACGTCCCCGGGCTGCGACGACAGCCTCAGAGAGACGCGGACGGCGCCCGCCGACGGCAGGTGCAGCAGGTCCAGGTCACCCCGCCCGTACGGTGCCCGGGACGGGATGCCCTCACCCTCCGGCCGGCCGGGGGCGGATGCCCGGCCTACTGGAAGTCGCAGCCGGGATTCGGCGCGTCCTCGGAGAACGGCGCGCCGTGCGGCAGCACATAGAGCACGTCCAGGACGACGGGGGTGGTGCCGAGGTTCCGGCCGATGTGAACGTGGCCGGGACCGCTCGGCTCGGTGATCGTGCTGCCGGCCCGGTAGACGCCGTCGGAGGCGCAGGTGGAGTCGAAGTGGCTGAGGGTGCCCTGCTTGAGGTATCCGTACAGGGGGCCGTCGTGGTAGTGCCAGCCGGTGCTCTGCCCGGCCGGGACGGTTATCTCGCGCAGGATGTAGTCCGTGCCGCCGACGGTCCTCTGGGCGAGGACGACGCCGGTCACACCGGGACCCGGCGGGGTGGCACCGGCCGTGCCGGACAGGCCGGCCACGCCCAGGGCCGTGGCGGCGGCTCCCGTCAGCACTCTTCGGAACATCACATGCATGCGTCCTCCAGGGTCGGGGTGACTCGGTGCGCGGCGTGCCCCGGGAGCCTTCCCAGGCCCCTCCCGTTTCACGTCCGCCGCCACGGTCCGCACGGCACCGCTCTCCCTTCACACGCGCGCAACGATCACCTGCGAGAATCGAACAAGGAACCGGCGTACGGCAGACACGCCACGGATCTTGGAGGAGCCCCGTGCCCCCGACCTCGAAACCGCTGCAGAAACTGGGCTTCCTGACCATCGGCCTGTTCGACGAGTCGGATCCGCGCCGCGGGCACGAGTCGACGCTGGAGATCATCGAACTCGGTGAGCGGCTCGGCTTCGACAGCGCATGGGTGCGCCACCGCCATCTGCAGTACGGCATCTCCTCGCCCGTCGCGGTGCTCGCCGCCGCGTCCCAGCGCACGAGCCGGATCGAACTGGGCACGGCGGTCATCCCGTTGGGCTGGGAGAACCCGCTGCGGCTCGCCGAGGACCTGGCGACCGTCGACGTCCTCTCCGGGGGCCGGCTCAACCCCGGGATCAGCGTCGGCCCGCCGATGCACTACGACCATCTGAAGCAGGCGCTCTATCCCCACACGGCCGATGCGGAGGACTTCGGCTACGACCGCGTCCAGCGGCTGCTGGACTTCGTGCGCGGAAAGCCGGCCACCGACTTCAGCGGGGTCGAGGGCTTCGAGGTGTTCTCACAGCGGGTGCAGCCGTACTCCCCCGGCCTGGGCCGGCGTATGTGGTACGGCGGAGGCAGCCTGCGTTCGGCGCAATGGGCTGGCGAACACGGGATGAACCTGCTGACCAGCAGTGTGGTGAAGGCGGAGGAGTCGGAGGACTTCGCCGAGGTTCAGCTCTCGCACATCCGCAGGTTCCGCGCCCACCACCCCGACGGTGAGCGCGCCCGCGTATCGCAGGGGCTCGTCGTCATCCCCACGGACAGCGCCTCGTCCGGACAGCGCGCCAAGTACGAGGCGTACGCGGCGCAGCGGATGCCGCGTACCGCGTCGCCGCAGGGCCCGTTGCGGATGATGTTCGCGCCCGACCTCGTCGGCCCGTCCGGGCAGATCGCCGAGCAGCTCCACGCGCACGCCGCGTTCCGGGAGGTCGACGAGGTGGCGTTCGCGCTGCCGTTCACCTTCGAGCACGAGGACTACGTGCAGATCCTCACGGACATCGCCACCGCCCTCGGCTCGGCGCTGGGCTGGCGGCCGGCCGGCTGAACGCCCGCTGGGCGAAGGCATGCCTTACTCGCGCGAACCATCATGACTACAGATATGTAGTCCTCCGGTCATGGAGGCAATGAGAAGGCAAAAGCACCGGCGCCAGGGAGCCCTCTGGCCGCCTGCCTGCTGCCCATGCGATCTTTCGCACCGGCAAGCAGGCGGACGATGCTTGCCCCCAGGGAGTCCGCACGCACGGCGGACGGACCCACGACGGACGGAGCCGGTATGACGACGGACAGCGGTACCGAGGTCAAGGTGGGGCCCGTCGCCGGCCACATCGGCGCGGAGATCACCGGGGTCGACCTCGCCGCCGGCCTGGACGACGCGACGGTGGTCGCGATCCGGTCGGCGCTGCTGCGCTGGAAGGTGGTGTTCTTCCGGGACCAGGAACTGGACCACGCCGCGCACATCGCGTTCGCACGGCGATTCGGCGAACCCGTCGTCCTCGGCAAACGCGGAAGTGCCTCCCCGCCGGACTTCCCCGAGATCGAGACGACGGCCGACCGGCTGGAGCTGGGCGGGCGCTACGGCATGGACCACGAGGAGTGGCTGCGGCGCAGGCGGCACTCGTTCCTGCGGGGCTGGCACTGCGACCACGGCGCCCGCGTCGACCCGCCCGCCGCGACCATCCTGCGGGCCGAGACCGTGCCCCCGTACGGCGGGGACACCCAGTGGTCCAATCTCACCACGGCGTACGCGGGCCTTTCGCAGCCGGTACGGACGTTCGTGGACGGACTGCGCGCCGAGCACCGGCTGGGCGTCGGGTACCAGGCGCGGCCCGGCGACGACGCCTACCTGCGTCATCTCCTCGACCACCAGGTCGCCGCCGAGCACCCGCTGGTCCGGGTGCACCCCGAGACGGGCGAACGCGTGCTGTTCGTCAACGGCTACTACGTCGAGCAGATCGCCGGCCTCTCGCGCGCCGAGAGCGCGCACATCCTGCAGATGCTCCTGGAGCAGGCCACTCGCCCGGAGTACACGGTCCGCTTCCGCTGGGAGCCGGGCAGTGTCGCCTTCTGGGACAACCGGGCCACCATCCACTTGGCCCCGAGCGACCTCGTCACCCCCGGACAGCCCCGGATCATGCACCGGGTGATGCTCGCCGGAGACGTCCCGGTGGGACCAAACGGCACGCCCTCGGCACCTGTGACCGGCACGGAACCAGGCCGCTGGTGACACGGGGCACGGCACTCGGACCAAGGAGACGAACGACCACCGGCACCCCAACTGATTGTCCGGAACCCGCTGTTGCCAATTCGTGAGGATTCCTTGTCCATTTCCTGCACGACCGGTCACAGGCTGGGCTACATTCGTGCCCGCCGATCCCGTATCCATCGGCGACGTCGCAGGAGAGGCTCGGGGGCGGCGCATGCGCGACATGGGAAACGCCCGGGCGATCGCCCCGGACAGGGCGGGATGGCCCGCGATGACCGGCGGGCTCGCCGACAGCGTCTTCGACACGGCGAACCACGACCCCGGCCTGCCGATGATCGCCCGCCGCTCCGAGCGGGGCGACGGCACGTGGAACACCATGACGGCAGGCGAACTGCGCGACGAAGTGGTCGATCTGGCCAAGGGACTCGTCGCCTCCGGCATCCGCCCCGGCCACCGCGTGGCCATCATGGCCCGCACCCGCTACGAGTGGACCTTGCTCAGCTGCACCCTGTGGGCGGTCGGCGCCGAGGTCGTGCCGGTCTATCCGACGTCCTCGCACGAGCAGGTCGAGTGGATCCTGCGGGACTCCGGCTGCGTCGCCGTCGTCGTCGAGGACGAGCACGGGGTGATGACCGTCGGGTCGGTGTGCGCCTCGCTGCCCCTGCTGCGCCACGTGTGGCAGTTGGACGCCGGCGCGCTGGCGACACTGGTGGAGCGCGGCCGACCGGTGCCGGCCACGACCATCGACTCGCTGCGCCGTATCGTGCTGCCGGACTCGACCGCGGTCGTCGCCTACACCTCGGGTACGACCGGACACGCCCGTGGCTGCGCGCTCAGCCACCGCAATCTGGCGAGTCCCTGCGACACACTGCTGGCCGGCTGGGGGCACACCGGGGCACCGCCCGGGGAGCAGCCCGCAGTCCTCGCCTTCCTGCCCTTCTCCCATGTCTACGGGCTGATGATCCAAGGGATGTGCCTGCGCGGCGGCCTGCTCATGGCCCATGAACCGGACCTGCGCGCGGACACCCTGGCCGCATCGCTGCTGAGCTTCCGCCCCACGTACCTGTACGCCGTCCCCTTCGTCTTCGAAAGACTCTTCAAGACGTTCCTCCGCACGGCCCAGCAGGCGGGGCGGGGCGTCCTGTTCGAGAAGGCGGTGCGCACGGCTCAGGACTACGCCCTGGCGGTCGAGCGGCAGCGGCTGGGCACCGGGCACGGTCCCGGCCTCGACCTCAAGCTCCAGCACGCCCTGTACGACAAGGCGGTGTACCGCAAGGTGCGCGCCGCACTCGGCGGGCGGGTGTGCGGCGCCGTGTCCGGCGGATCGTCGCTGAACCGGGAACTCACCCTGTTCTACGCGGGGATCGGGATCTCCGTGCACGACGGCTACGGCCTCACCGAGACGAGCGGGGGAATCACCGCGCAGCCGGTCGGGCGGGAGAAGTGGGGCACCGTGGGGCGCCCCCTGCCGGGCGTCGAGGTACGGGTGGCCCCCGACGGGGAGATCCTGGTGCGCGGCCCCTCGGTCTTCCAGGGGTACGTCAACGACGACCTGGGCACGCACTCGGCACTGCGCGAGGGCTGGCTGGCGACGGGCGACCTCGGGCACCTCGACCCCGAGGGCTATCTGTCGATCACGGGCCGCAAGAAGGACACCATCGTCACGAGCGGTGCCAAGAGCGTCTCCCCGGCGGCCCTCGAGGAGCGGCTGCGGATGCATCCGCTCATCCACCAGGCGGTGGTCGTGGGTGACAACCGGCCCTGCGTGGGCGCTCTGATCACCCTTGACCCGGAGTTCCTGGCGCACTGGCGCCGCGCCCTGTTCGCGCAGGGGGACGCGCCCGGACGCGAGGCCCGGGAGGAGAACGCGCTGCGGCAGGAGGTGGCCCGCGCCGTCGCCGCGGCCAACACCACGGTGTCGCGATCGGAGTCCATCCGGGTCTTCCGGGTGCTGCCGGAGCTGTTCGACGTGTCCAACGGGCTGCTGACGCCGTCGATGAAGCTGCGCAGGGACGTCATCGCGCGCCGGTACGCGGGGGAGATCGAGGCGATGTACCAGTCCGCGTCCCGCATCCCGCGCGAGCGCAGGCTGGACGAGCATGCGACCTGGGACGAATCCGACGACGTGTTCCGGCGCGTACGGTGAGCCGGAGACGGCCCGGCGGTCTCCTGGCCGGCTTCCGAGCCGAGCGGGGCGGGACCTGCGGGGCCCGGCACGGAACACCCGCCTGACCCACGTCCGCCCTGTCAGCGGCGGCGGCCCGGTCCGCCACGCCGTTTGATTCACCCGGTGCGGTGGTCGCTGCATCCGCACTGACCGGCCCGGATGCGCATCCGGGCCGATACGGCGCATTCTTGCTGTGATACCCACCCGACGGCCCGGGACGAGGGCAGACCGATGCAAGGCAGCGCCGAGCGCGCGCAGAGCGCACCCGGGACGCCGACCGCCGTGCTGACCGGCGCCGTGGCGGACGCGATCCACGCCGTCGGCGGCTTCGCGGGCGGCGTGTACCTGCGCTCCGGCACGCCCGCGGTACTGCGCCTGGCCGTACTCACCGGCCTTCCGGGCCCGCTGTTCCGGCCATGGTGGCGGCTGCACACGGAGCGCCAGTTCCCGGTCGCGGACGCCTACCGGCACGGCAACCCGGTCGTGCTCACCGACTCCACGGAGACCATGCGGCGCTACCCGCAACTGGCTGCGGGGCTGCCGTTCCGGTTCGGCTCGGTCTGCATGCCCGTGTCGGACGGTACGACCAGGTACGGCGTGCTGACGGTGCTGCGGCCTCCGGCCTCGGACGTCTCCGAGGCGCTGCCCGAACGGGCCCGCCTGACCGCGGTGGCGGATCGTCTGGGCGAGGCCCTGGGTGCCCTGGAGGCCGAAGGGGATCCCGTGATCTGGGACCGCGAGCCGCTGTGCGTACGGCCACCGGTGAGCGGGCCGTCACAGGGGTCGATCGGGCACTTCGTCTGGGACCCCGCCGACGCCACGGTGACCGCCGACAACGTCTTCTGGGAGCTGACGGGCGGCACCAAGGAGGACTTCGCCCGTTCGCCCGAGGCCCTGGCCGCGGCCATCTCCCCTGATGACGCGTGCCGGGTGCTGTGCGCACTGAGCGACTCGGCCGCCGGCTCCCCACCCGTGCGTCCGCTGCGGGTCCGGGCCGCGAACGGCAGCCGGCGGATGCTGGAGTTCTGGCCCGAGGCATCGACGGGACGGGAGCACAGGGTGGGCGGCCTCGTCGTCGACCCAGGCCCCGGACCTGCGGCGGAGGAGGCAACGGACCTTCTCCCAGACGGCGTGTTCGCGTTCGACCGGCTGGGACTGATCACCTACGTCAACCCGCGTGCCGCCGAACTGCTGGGCCGGACGCAGGCGGAGCTCGTCGGCCGGCCCCTGTGGGAGGCCGTCCCCTGGCTCGAACAGCCCGCCTACGAGGACTATCTGCGCGCGGCTCTCATCTCGCCGGAACCGGTGCACTTCCAAGTCCGGCGTCCCACGACGGAGTCCGAGGACGAGGGCGACTGGCTCACCGTCTCGGCCCATCCTGGCCCGGATGTCGTGAGCTGCCGGGTGGTGCCGCTCGGGCCCACCGTGGAGGCGCCCTCACTGGGCGAGTCGCCGGCCTCGGCCACGGGAGTGCTCGGTACACCGGACCCCTCGGCCCCGGTGTACCGCCCCATCGTCCTGGCGATCGCGCTGTCCGAGGCCATGACGGCACGTCAGGTGTCCGAGGTGGTGATGCGGGAGCTGCTGCCCGCGTTCGGCGGGCGCCGGCTGGCAATCTATCTGCTGCAGGAGCGGCATCTGTACGTGGCCTGGGAGACCGGCTTTCCGCCGGGGTACCTCGCCCAGTTCGAAGGCGTCGGCCTGGACGCCAAGCTGCCGAGCGTCGAGACGCTCACCACCGGACGCCCTCTGTTCTTCGAGTCGATGCAGCAGGTCGAGGCCGCCTATCCGGGCCTCTCGCTGGACACGGAGTCGGGCTCACGGGCCTTCCTGCCGCTGATCGCCTCCGGCCGGCCGGTCGGCTCGTGCGTCCTCGGCTTCGAGCGGCCGCGCACCTTCAGCCCCGGGGAACGCACCGTGCTCACCGCGCTCGCGGGTCTGATCGCCCAGGCCCTGGAGCGCGCCCAGCGCTACGACTCCGAGGCCGCCCTCGCCCGTGGCCTGCAGGAGGCCCTGCTGCCGCACCGGCTGTCCGACCATCCGCTGGTGGAGACCGCCGGCTGCTATCTGGCCGGCACACAGGGCATGGACGTGGGCGGCGACTGGTACGACGTCGTCGAGGCCGGCGACGGACTCGCCCTGGTCATCGGCGACGTACAGGGACACGGAGTGCAGGCGGCCGCCACGATGGGCCAACTGCGCAGCGCGGTCCGGGCGTTCGCCCTCGGCGACCACGCCCCGCACCAGGTGATGAGCAGCACCAACCGGCTGCTCATCGACCTGGATCCGGGTCAGTTCGCCAGCTGCTGCTACATCCGGCTGGACCCGGACACGGGATATGCGCGGGCCGTACGGGCCGGGCACACACAGCCCCTGCTGCGCCATCCCGACGGTCTGACGGAGGTCCTGGACCTGCCCGGCGGACTGGTGCTCGGGGTGGATCCGCAGGCCCGCTATCCGGTGACGCATCTGTCACTGGAACCCGACGCCGTCCTCGCGCTGTACACCGACGGGCTGGTCGAGCGGCCCGGCACCGACATCGACGAGGGCGTCGAGGTCCTGCGCGCGGCGCTCGCCCGCGCGGGGGAAGACATCGACAGCGTCGGCAGGCCCAGCCTGACGGACATCGCGGACCGGCTCATGGAACGGGCCCGGCGCACCCTCGACCGACCGGACGACATCGCACTCCTGCTGGCGACTCGGCACCACCGGCCGCCCTACGAGGTCGGCGACGACCACGGTGCCGACGGCGAGCGGCCCGGCGGCGGGGTGTCCGACGGCGCGCCGACCAGAGCCGCCCGGCCTGGTCGGGAGGAGCTCGCCGATCCCGGGGAGCAGGAGGGGCCCGGACCGCCGTCCGCGTGAACGCCCGGCAGGCCCGCACCCTGAGCGGTGCGCCCTCGATGACGATCCCCAGGCGATGGGCCGACAGGCGGCGTTGCGATGATGGCGCTCCAAGGCCCGGCCGGCCCGCCACCGGCCGGATGTCGAAAGGCAGGAGTACAGCTCATGACCTCCATCCGTGGGACGTCCCTGGACATCCCCACCCAGGACGGCACGGCCGATGCCTACCTGGTCCACCCCGACGACGACAGCCCCCACCCCGCGGTCCTGCTCTACATGGATGCCTTCGGGCTGCGGCCGTCCCTGAAGCGGATGGCCGACCACCTCGCCGAGCACGGCTACACGGTCCTCGTGCCCAATGTCTTCTACCGGCGCGGACGGGCTCCCGTGGTCGACCTGCCGGACTCCATCGACTCGTCCGCGCGCCCCGAGCTGTTCCAGCAGATCATGCCGCTCATACAGGCCCTGACGCCCGAAGCGGTGGAACGCGACGCCGACGCCTATCTGAGCCGGCTCGCCGACCTCCCCCAGGTCGCCGACGGGCCAATCGGCATCACCGGCTACTGCATGGGCGCCAGGCTGGCCCTGCGCACCGCCGGCGCGTACCCCGAGCGGGTCGCCGCGATCGCCGGGTTCCACGGCGGGCGTCTGGCGACCGACACCCCCGACAGCCCCCACCTGGTGGCCGACCGCGTCACCGCGGAGGTGTACTTCGGCCACGCCGACCAGGACTCCTCGATGCCCCCCGAGCAGATCGAGCTGCTCGACAAGGTGCTCACGGAGGCGGGCGTGCGCCACCGCAGCGAGGTCTACCCGGGCGCGCACCACGGCTACACCCAGGCCGACACCGCGGCGTACAACGCCGAGGCGACGGAACGCCACTGGAAGGAGCTGCTGGCACTACTGGACCGCACTCTGCGGGGCAAGGGCAGCGCGTCGTAGGCCGGAGGGGACCGTCCCGGTCACCGGGCGCCGGCGGAGGCGTCAGCCGGCGCCCGGAACCTTGCTGAAGATGTCTCCCCGGCCTCGGCAGGCCGGGGAGACGGGGCACGTCCGCGGTCAAGCGGGCGGGACGACCGCCACCGGGCAGGGCGCGTGGTGCAGCAGCGCGTGCGCCACGGATCCGATGCGCGGGCCCACCGGCCGGGAGGCGTGCCGCCCGACCACGACCAGCTGGGCGTGGGCGGCCGCGGCGAGCAGTACCTGGCCCGCGCTGCCCATCTCCACGTGTTCGGTCACCGGCACCTGCGGATAGCGGTCCCGCCAGGGCCGTAGCGCCTCGTCGAGCGCCTTCCGCTCGTACGGCTCCATACCGCCGGCCTCGTCGAGCAGCTTGATCGAGCCGGGGCTGTAGGCGAACACGGGCGGCAGGCTCCAGGCCCTCACGACCCGCACGGCGGCGCCCCGCGCCGCGGCGGTGGCGAACGCGAATCCGAGCGTGGGCGCGCTGTCGTCGGGGCCCCCGTGCTGTCCGACGACGACCTCGCGGCCCGCCGCCTCCGCGCTGGCCCGGTCGTCGGACCGTACGAGCACCACCGGCCGGGCGGACTCGGCGATGACCTGCTGGCCCACCGAGCCGAGCAGGAAGCCCACGACCGCCCCGTGGCCCCGCGAACCCAGGACCAGCAGCTCGGCTGTGTCCGCCTCGGCGGCCAGCGTCCCGGCGGGCGCCCCTTCCAGGGCCTCGGCGGTCACGGGCAGCTCCGGATGGCGCTCGGCGACGGCGCGCCGGGCCCCGTCCACCATCTCCCGCGCCCATCCCGCCTGGGCGTCCCGGTCGGCGGCCGAGGCCACTTCGTACGGCTGCCACTGCCAGGCGTGCACGATCCGCAGTGGCAGGCCCCGGCGCACCGCCTCCCGTCCCGCCCAGGCCGCCGCGGCTTCGCTCTCCGGTGATCCGTCCACTCCCACGGTGATGGGGCGGGTCATAGGGCTGCCTCCCTGTTCCTGATCCGGGTCCATGATCGGCGGTCACACGTTACCGATCCGGACGGTCGCCGGGTTCCGGAGCGAAACCGGACGATCGAACATACGATGGGCGGGACGCCGACTGACCGGGGTGGGAGACCTGATGTCACAAGCGGCCGCCGCAGCGGCACGGACCGTCATCCTGACCGTGGACGACGACCCGGGGGTGTCCCGCGCCGTGGCACGCGACCTGCGCCGACGGTACGGCGAGTCGTACCGCATCGTGCGTGCCGAATCCGGCCGGAGCGCGCTGGAGGCACTGCGGGAACTTAAGCTGCGCGGTGAACTGGTGGCCGTCATCGTGGCCGACTACCGGATGCCCGAGATGAACGGCATCGAGTTCCTGGAACAGGCCCTGGACGTCTACCCGGGGGCGCGCCGGGTGCTGCTGACCGCCTACGCGGACACCAGCGCCGCCATCGACGCGATCAACGTCATCGATCTCGACCACTACCTCCTCAAGCCATGGGATCCGCCGGAGGAGAAGCTGTACCCGGTCCTGGACGACCTGCTGGAGGCATGGCGGGCCTCCGACTACAAGTCGGTCCCCACCACCAAGGTGGTGGGGCACCGCTGGTCGGCCAGGTCGTCGGAGGTCCGGGAGTTCCTCGCCCGCAACCAGGTGCCGTACCACTGGTACTCGGTCGACACGCCTGAGGGACAGCGGCTGCTGGCGGCCGCCGGCCAGGACGGGGTGCGGCTTCCGCTCGTCGTCACCCCGGACGGCACGCCGCTGATCGAGCCGGAGGACGCGGAGCTCGCGGGACATGTGGGGCTCGCGACGACACCGACCTCGGACTTCTACGACCTCGTCGTCATCGGCGGCGGGCCCGCCGGACTCGGGGCCGCCGTGTACGGGGCGTCGGAAGGGCTGCGGACCCTGCTCGTGGAGCGGTCGGCGACCGGCGGGCAGGCCGGGCAGAGTTCACGGATCGAGAACTACCTCGGCTTCCCGGACGGCGTGTCGGGCGCTCAGCTGACGACCCGGGCGCGCCGCCAGGCGAAGAAGTTCGGCGCCGAGATCCTCACCGCACGCGAGGTGTCCGCACTCGAGATCAACGGGGCGGCGCGCATCGTGCGCTTCTCCGACGGTTCGGCGATCGCCGCGCACACCGTGATCCTGGCGACCGGAGTGTCGTACCGGCAGCTCCGGGCGCCCGGTCTCGAGGAGCTGACCGGGTGCGGAGTCTTCTACGGTTCGGCGCTGACGGAAGCACCGGCCTGCTCGGGGTACGACGTGTACATCGTCGGCGGCGCCAACTCCGCGGGCCAGGCGGCGATGTACCTGTCCCGGGGCGCCAAGTCGGTCACCCTGATCGTGCGGGGCGAGTCGCTGTCCGCGTCGATGTCGCACTACCTGGTCCAGCAGATCGCCGAGACGCCCAACATCAACGTGCGCACGCGCACCGTCGTGGACGCCGCGCACGGCACCGAGCACCTGGAGCAGCTGACACTGCGGGACATGGCGACGGGAGTCATCGAACTCGTCGACGCGCAGTGGCTGTTCGTGTTCATCGGGGCGGCCCCGCTGACCGACTGGCTGGAGGGGACCGTGCTGCGGGACGAGCACGGTTTCATCCCCACCGGTCCCGACATGACCTGCGACGGGCAGCCACCGCCCGGCTGGGAACTGGAGCGGCCCCCCTATCACCTGGAGACCAATGTCCCCGGCGTCTTCGTGGCGGGCGACGCCCGCGCCGAGTCCGCCAAGCGGGTCGCCTCCGCGGTCGGCGAGGGAGCCATGGCCGTGATGCTCGTCCACCGGTATCTGGAGCAGTCATGAACCCACAGTTCGGGGAGCGGTCGTGAGCAGCCGGCCGATGTCCTGCGACAAGAGTGAGCTGAGGACGCTCTTCCTGTTCGAGAAGCTGACCGACGACCAGCTGGCGCGGCTGTGCCTCGAGGGGCGGGTGGAACTGTTCGACCCCGGTCCGGTGTACACCGAGGGGGATCCCGCCACGTGCTTCTTCGTCCTGATGGAGGGCACCGTGGTGCTCTCGCGCCGGGTCGGCGCCGACGACGTGGAGATCTCCCGGACGTCGCAGCGCGGCGTGTACGCGGGCGCCTTCCAGGCGTATCTCGGCAACCGGGCGCGGGGGGCGACGTACAACGGCTCCATGCGGGTCACCGAACCCTCGCGATTCTTCGTCCTGCCCGCCGCGACCTTCGCCGCGATCATGCGGGACTGGTTCCCGATGGCGGTGCATCTGCTGGAGGGGCTGTTCTTCGGCTCCAAGAACACGCAGCAGATCATCAATCAGCGCGAGCGGCTGCTGGCCCTCGGCTCGCTGTCGGCGGGCCTCACCCACGAGCTCAACAACCCGGCCGCCGCGGCCGTGAGCGCGACGGCGGCGCTGCGCGAGCGCGTCGCCGGGATGCGGCACAAGCTGGGCATGATCGCCGCGGGACGGTACGAGCCGGACACGCTGCGGACGCTGGTCGACATCCAGGAGAGGACCGCGGAACAGGTCGCGAAGGCCGTTCCGGTCAGCCCCCTGGATGCGTCCGACCGCGAGGACGAACTCGGCGACTGGCTCGACGACCACGGCATCCAGGGCGCCTGGCAGATCGCTCCGAACTTCGTACAGGCCGGGCTCGACACCGACTGGCTCAACCAGGTGGCGGCGGCCGTCGACGAGCAGACCCTGGAAGGCGCGATCCGCTGGCTCAACTACACGGTCGAGACCGAGTTGCTGATGAACGAGATCGAGGACTCGACCACCCGGGTCTCCACGCTCGTCAACGCGGCCAGGCAGTACTCGCAGCTGGACCGGGCGCCGTTCCAGAACTCCGATGTGCACGAACTCCTCGACAGCACCCTGCTGATGCTCTCCGGCAAGATCGGCAAGCGGATCACCGTCGTCAAGGAGTACGACCGCAGCCTGCCGCCGATTCCCGCCTACCCCGGCGAGCTGAACCAGGTATGGACGAACCTCATCGACAACGCGGTCTCGGCCATGAACGACGGGGGCGGCGAGGGCACGCTGACCGTGCGGACCGCTCTCGACCGCGACCGGCTGCTGGTCGAGTTCGGCGACACGGGCCCTGGCGTGCCGCCGGAGATCCGCAACCGTATCTTCGACCCCTTCTTCACCACGAAGCCCGTCGGCCAGGGCACCGGACTCGGCCTGGACATCTCCTGGCGCATCGTCGTCAACAAGCACCACGGCAGCCTGGACTTCCGGTCCGTGCCCGGCGACACGCGGTTCCAGGTGCGGCTGCCGCTGACCGCCGCGGAGTCCGATGCCGACGAGCCGGACATCGAGCCGCAGCGGGTTTCCCAGACCTCACCGGAGGCGTCATGACGTCAGTAGAAGGCATCGAGCCCGCCGTCCCGCCGAGCGGCACCGGCTGTGTGGAGTGCGACGAGGCGGGGGGCTGGTGGTTCCATCTGCGGCGCTGCGCGCAGTGTGGACACATCGGCTGCTGCGACGACTCGCCGGCCAAGCACGCCACCGCCCATTTCCACGCCAGCGGGCATCCGGTGATCCGCAGCTTCGAGCCGGGCGAGGGCTGGTTCTGGGACTACACCACGTCGCAGCTGTACGAGTCGGGGCCCGAGCTCGCTCCCCCGGCCTGCCATCCCGAGGACCAGCCGGTGCCGGGACCGGCGGGCCGGGTGCCGGCCAACTGGGAGCAGGCGCTGGGCTAGCGGAGCGGCCGTCCGGGCGGGGGGCGGTCACCGACCGACCGCCGGTCTCCCCGTCTCCCCAGTCGCGGAGCCCGCACTCCATCGCCCCGCCATGGAGTGCGGGCTCCGGTTGACACCCCTGAGGCGGGTGGGAGGGTGGAGAAGTAGGGAAGGTGCGGCCGTTCGCATGCTCACCTCCAGCGGCATGGCGCACATGCCGGAACGGGGTGATTCGCCGCGCGCCCTCCGGCCGCCCGGCGCTGTCCTTCGCTGTGTCCGCCCCGGAGAGCAGGCCGACGGCGGCCGAGCAGGGGTCCGTCCGGCCGGCCGCGCTCGCCATACGGCCGATCGCTCAGCGGAAAGGCAGGAACCACCATGGCACAGGCACTGCGTGACCGGAGGGTCGCGATCCTGGCCACCGACGGTGTGGAGCGCGTGGAGCTGGAGGAACCCCGCGGAGCCCTCTACGGCGCCGGCGCCACCAGCGACATCATCTCGATCCACCCCGGTGAGATCCAGGCCCGGCAGTTCGACATCAACGCGGCGGGCACCCTGCCCGTCGACCGGCTCGTGGCAGACGCCTCCGCGGACGACTACGACGCCCTGCTCCTTCCGGGCGGCACCATGAACCCGGACCAACTGCGCATGAACAAGGACGCCGTCGCCTTCGTCAAGGCCTTCGCCGCCAGCGGGAAGCCGATCGCCGCGATCTGCCACGGCCCCTGGACCCTGGTGGAGGCCGGCGCCGTGCGCGGCCATCGCATGACCTCCTGGCCGAGCATCCGCACCGACCTGCGCAACGCGGGGGCCGAGGTCGTCGACGAGGAAGTCGTCATCGACGGCCAGTTCACCACCAGCCGCTCACCCGCCGACCTGCCCGCATTCTGCGAGGCCATCATCGAGCAGTTCAGCAAGGCCCCGAGCAAGGCCTCCTGAGGGCACCGCCAGGCCTTGGACGGGGCCTGGACGGGACGCCCTGGACCGGAGGAGCACCCGCCTCGTCACCCGCCTGTTGCGCCACCCTTCCGAGCGGTGCGGGGCGCCCGCTGGCGCCGCAACGGGCCGCCATGCAACGGTGTGGTGTGCCAGCGGGCCGTGAACGTGCCGTCGTTCAGGGCACAGGTGACCGTCAGCCGGTGCGGCGTCTCCAGGAACAGGACGTCCAGGCGAAGGGTGTCCGGATCGGTCCAGCCACCGCTCACCGCGGTGGGGACGGGGTCCTCCTGCACGGCCCAGGAGGCTCCGGGAAGCGGCAGCGCGAGACGCTCGTCGCCCTCCACGAGGGTCACCGTCCAGATCCCTTCCGCCGCGGTGACCTCGGCCGCCGTCAGTGTCGGCTGGTCCGAACGGCCCTCCCCGGGCGTGAAGCGGGCGCCCTGCCAGCGGCCGGAGTCCGCCACGGGCCCGGAGTGCGCGGGGACCGCGGGCAGAGCGAGGTGGTCGAGACGCTCCTGGAGCGCCTTGTCGTCGTCGGCGCGGTCCGCAAGCGGCCTCGATGCGAACGCGGGCAGCAGATGACGCCACATCGCGTCGAGCAGTTTCTGCATCTCCATGGTCGCCGCGGTCGTCGCGATCACGGCGTCGTGCTCGGGCAGGACGACGCAGAACTGGCCGTACGCCCCGTCGCCGCGGTACCCGTGCCGCGACATCCAGAACTGGAAGCCGTACCCCTGCTGCCAGTCCGACACGGTGCCCTCGGCCGTCCCGTCGGCGTTCGAGATGTGCGGGCGGGTCGCCTGGGCCACCCAGGAGGACGGCAGCAGGCGCCTGCCCTCCCAGACGCCGTCCTGGAGGTACAGCAGACCGAGGCGGGCGATCGCGTCCGTGGTGGCGTGCAGTCCGGTGAAGCCGAGGTCGCGGCCGCGCGGATGCTGGGTCCAGCTGACCTCGCCGATGCCGAGCGGGTCCAGGATCCTCGGGCGCAGGTACTCGGTGAGCGACTGGCCGGACAGCCGCTGCACGAGCGCGGCCAGTGTGTAGGTCGTGGGCTGGTTGTACGCGAAGACCGTGCCGGGGTCGCGGTCCGGAGGGATCAGCAGGAAGCCGCGTACGGGTTCCGCCCGGTCGAGCCCGAACGCCTCCGCCTGGGTCTCGGCGAGGTGCCCGCTCGCCATGGACGCGACGTGCCGGACCAGCATGGCGCGGCTGCGCGGGTCGGTGATGTCCGCCTCGAACTCCGGGAAGTACGACAGCACGGGCGCGTCGAGGTCGAGCAGTCCCTCGGTGACGGCCGCTCCGGCGGCCGTCGAGGTGAAACTCTTGCTGAGCGAGTACAGCAGGTGGAGGCGGTCGGCGCTGTAGGGCGTCCACCAGCCGGAGGCGACCAGACGGCCGTGGCGCAGGATCATGAGGCTGTGCGGCTCGATGTCCGGTGCCGCCTCGACCGCATCGAGGAACGCCTGGATCCCGCGGGCGTCCACCCCTTGCTCGGCGGGTGTGCTGACGGGCAGCGGACGGGCGCTCATCCTGTGGGCCTCCTGGGCGATACGGGCGGGTGATCGGGACCGGGGCTCGCGGCAAGCACCATCCTTTCGCCGCGCTCCGGGGAATGTCCACGGCCGGGCCCAGGCGGATCCCCCTGCCTGTTTTCCCGTTTCCCGAAGGGGAACCCGCGCTTTATGGTGCAAATCGGATATACGATGATGACCGAACAGGCGGGCCCGCGCGAACTCGTCGACCATGTGGTGCGGGCCGAGGAGGCGGGGTTCGACTTCTCCGTGACCTCGGACCACTACTTCCCGTGGCTGCGGGCCCAGGGGCACGCGCCGTACGCGTGGAGCGTGCTGGGCGCCGCCGCGCAGGCCACCTCGCGCATCCCGCTGATGACCTACGTGACCTGCCCGACGTTCCGCTACCACCCGGCGGTGGTGGCCCAGAAGGCGGCGACGGTGCAACTGCTGTCGCAGGGCAGGTTCCGGCTGGGTCTCGGCGCTGGCGAGAATCTCAACGAGCACGTGGTGGGCGAGGGTTGGCCGTCCGTCGAGGTACGGCACGAGATGCTGGAAGAGGCGGTCGGCATCATCCGCGAGCTGTTCGGCGGAGGCCATGTCAGTCGCCGGGGCACGTACTTCGGCGTGGACTCGGCGCGGCTGTGGGACCTGCCGGACGAGCCGCCGCCGATCGGCATCGCGGTCTCCGGGGAGCGGTCCTGCGCCCTGGCCGGCCGTCTCGCCGACCTCGTCATCGCCGTCGAGCCGAAACGGGAACTGCTCACGACGTTCGACCGGCACGGCGGCGAGGGCAAACCCCGGGTGGGGCAACTGCCGGTCTGCTACGACCGGGACCGGGAAGTCGCCGTCCGCCGCGCACACGAGCAGTTCCGCTGGTTCGGCGGTGGATGGAAGGTCAACTCCGAGCTGCCGCACCCAGATTCGTTCGACTCTGCCACCCGGTTCGTCAGGCCGGAGGACGTGGCCTCCTCGATTCCGTGCGGCGACGATCCCTCCGACTTCGTCGAGGCCGTGCGGCCCTACGCCGAGGCCGGGTTCACGGAGATCGCGCTGGTGCAGGTGGGCGGCGACACCCAGCCCGAGTTCGTCCAGTGGTCGGCGAAGGAGCTGCTGCCGGCCCTGCGGGAGGCACTGCACTGACCCCAACACGGGTGCGCCGACGAGGCGTTGACGTGATGCGGCCATAATGACCCGGTGATCGCCTCCCCACATCTGGCCGTCCCTCCGTCCGAGCAGCGCATACCCGTCGTCATCGTCGGCGCGGGCCCGGCCGGGCTGACCCTTGCCAACGTCCTGAGAGACGCCTCGGTGGACTGCGTCGTCCTGGAGTCCGAGAGCCGGGAGTTCATCGAACGGCGGCCCCGGGCGGGGTTCATCGAGGAGTGGGCGGTGCGGGCGCTGGAGCGGCACGGGCTGGCCGGGGGGCTGCTGGAGCGGGCCCAGACACACACCGAGTGCGAGTTCCGCCTCGGCGGCCGGCGGCACCGGTTCCGCTACACGGAGATATCCGGGCACCACCACTTCGTCTATCCGCAGCCGTTGCTCGTCACCGATCTGGTGCGGGAGTACGCGGACGCCAAGGGCGGCGACATCCGGTTCGGAGCGTCGGATGTCGAGCTGCACGACATCGACACCGAGCACCCGTCGGTGTCGTACACCGATCCCGGCTCGGGCGAACGGCGGCGGATCGCCTGCGACGTGATCGCAGGGTGCGACGGCGCCCGCGGCGTGACCCGGGCCTCGCTGCCGCCCCAGCGCGCGCACGTCGCGCGGCTCGACTACGGGGTCGGCTGGCTCGCCCTCCTCGCCGAGTCGCCGCCGTCGTCGGACTGTGTCGTCTTCGGGGTCCATCCCCACGGGTTCGCTGCACACATGGCCCGCAGCCCGCAGGTCACCCGCTACTACCTCCAGTGCCCGCCCGGCGACGACCCGCAGAACTGGCCGCACGAGCGTGTCTGGTCCGAGCTGCACGAACGGCTGTCCGCCGCGGACGGGGCGCCGCTGACCGAGGGGCGCCTGATCGAGAAGCGTGTCCTGGACATGCACAACTACGTGGTCCAGTCCATGGTGCACGGACGGCTGTTCCTGGCCGGTGACGCCGCCCACCTCGTCGCCCCGATCGCCGCGAAGGGCATGAACCTCGCCCTGTACGACGCCCTGGTGCTCGCGGACGCGCTGATCACGTACTACCGCTCAGGCGACGCGGCCGGCCTGCGGGGCTATTCGGCCGCCTGCCTGCGCCGTGTGTGGGAGTACCAGGAGTTCTCCCAGTGGTTCGCCGAGTTGCTGCACGGACCGTCCTCGGGCGATCCGTTCCGCGCGGGCAACGCCACCGCCCGGCTGCGGCGGCTGTTCGACTCCCCGGTCGCGGCGGCCGCGTTCGCCGAGTCGTACATCGGGTCGGGCGGAAACAGTAACCGAGGGTAACTTACTGACGAGTAGACCACGGCGATGTTTTCGCACGTGTGAGCGACGCAAGGGTAGTTGAAGAAAATCCCGTCGGTGGAAATCCCCTTTCTTTGAACACCCACCGTCACGCCCGCCGTACATCCCTGAAACGGGACAGTCCGGGGCACAGCGAGGGATGACGATGGACCATGACCAGGTCTCCGCACGCGAGTTGATCGCAGGAAGATACCGGGCACTCGAGGTCGCCCACGAGGAGGAGGGCCGGGCCGTCCGGCTCGGTGAGGACCTGGAGTTCGGGCGCCCCGTCACGCTCACCGCGTCCCGGCTCACGGCGCTGCGGCCCGAGGTCACTCCGCGCCGCACGGTCGCCCGGATCCTGCGTGAGTCGGAGGCCATGGAAGTGCTGTGCCCCGGCCGGGTCGCCAGCGTCCTCGACGTCGTCGACGACAACGGTGTCCTGTGGACCGTGGCGGAGCGGATCCCGGGCACGCCCCTCGGGGCGCTCCTGACCCGCGGCCCGCTGAACTATGTGCGGGCCGCCCGCATCGGCCTCGGCATCCTCGATGTGCTGGAGGCCGCCCACCGCCGGGGGGTGACGCACGGCGACCTGAGCCCCGGGCAGGTGTTCGTCCAGGAGAGCGGCGGAGTCGTGGTGACGGGATTCGGGCTGATCGGCACGTCCGTCACCCAGCGGGTCACCGCGCCGACCTACGCCTCCCCGGAACAGGCGCGTGGTTCGAGCGCGGGCCCGGCGGCGGACCAGTGGGCACTGGGGGCGCTGCTGTACGCGATGGTGGAGGGACGTCCGCCGTTCAAGGACCGGGGCCCAGTCGAGGCGACGCTGCGCGCCGTGGACCGGCTGCCGCTGCGCGCCCCCACGAACGCCGGCCCGCTCGCTCCGGCCGTCACGGGGCTGCTGCGGCGCGACGCCCTGGAACGGGTGCCGGAGCCTGTGGTGCGCGCATCGTTGACGCGCATCGTGAACGACGACTTCGACGCAGCCGCTGCGGAGACGCTAATGCCGCGCCTCCAGGGCGCGTGGCAGTTCGCCCACCGAGCCGGGCGGGCGTGGGGCACGCCGGTGGTGCGCCGGTCGGTGCTGGCGGGCGCGGGCCTCATGGTCGTCGCCTCGTCTGTCGCCGTCCTCGTCGCGGCGGGCCAATCGGACGGCGGCCGTACGTCCGCGTCCGGTACCCAGCCGTCCCGCTCCAGCGCACCCTCCGCCTCGGCAGACCGCACCGGTCGCAACGCGTCTCCGCCCGCGACGGCTCCGGCTCCCTCCCCCTCCTCCGGCGCCGCTCGGGACCCGAACGCCGGCTTCACCCCCTACGCCGCGCCCGAGGGCTTCTCCATCCTCCTGCCGCAAGGATGGCAGCGCATCAACACGCAGAGCGCCGCCGAGGGCACCTACCGCGCGACGTTCGGGACGAGCGGGGACCCGCGCACGCTGACGGTCACCTCCGGCGTGCGACTCGGTCCGGACCCGGTCGCGATCTGGGAGGCCCTGGAGCCGTCCCTCAAGGACACCTACACCGGCTACACACGGGTGGGCGACATCAGACCCGTCACCTACCAGGGCCGCATGGGCGCCGACATGGAGTGGCTGTCCACGGTGGACGGCGTCCGGGTGCACACCTTCGGCCGGGGCTTCCTGACCGGCGACGACCGGGGCTACTCGCTGCGCTGGACGACCCCGGTCACCGACGCCGGGAGCGCGGAGAACCAGCGGGCGCTCGACGTGTTCCTGCGGTCCTTCCGCCCCAGGCCGTCCTGACGGCGCGCCAGGTCACCGGAAGAGGGGCATCCGCAGCCCGGTCCGCGCCCCCGTGCGGACCGGACCGCGGATGGGGTGACGGCCTGGTTCAGGCCACCACCGGACGCCGGCTGTTCACCGGCGGCTCTAGGACGCGCGACGGTCCGTCGTGCGTTGCGCCAGCCACAACCCCACCGCCTCCGCGATCGGCTGTCCGGTCTGCAGTTCCACGAAGCCGAACTGCCCGCCCTGGTTGCACTCCAGGAACCACCACAGCCCGTCCTCGTCCTCCGCGAAGTCGAAGGCGGCGTAGGCGAGTCCCGCCAGCGCCAGATACGCGTGGACGGACTTCACGATGCGGTCGGGCACCACCGTGCTCTCCCAGGCGTAGCCGGTGTCGCCGTACCGGCCGTCGACCTGCCCGGGCGCGGTCCTCTTGCGGGCACCGAAGAGACGGGGGCCGACGCAGGTCAGGCGGATGTCGGCGCGCTTGGGGATGTAGCGCTGCAGCAGGGCGGGACCGGACGCGACGGCGGAGAAGTCGGCGTCGGGTCCGATGCGCGTGGTGGGCAGCGCCAGCGCCGGGTCCTCGGGCGGCGGTCCCGAGGCCGCCTTCACGACGACGTCCCGGTACTCCTCGGCGAACTGCTTGGCCACGCGCGGCGCGGTGGTGATGACGGTCGGCGGGACGGCGAAGTCGCTGAGGTGGGCAATCCGCAACTGCCACGGTTTGTGGCAGGCCTGCTCGGCGTTGCGCGGGTGGTTCATCCACCGCGTCGAGGCCGAGTACAGCATGCCGTACAGCGCCTGACGGGTCTCCGCCGTCAGCCACGGCGAGGACTGAGGGGCGTGCGCGGCCGGTTCACCGGGCCGGCGCACCCACACCGAACGCAGGCCCGCCATGCTCAGGACGTGCCCGTTGACCGATAGGTGGCCGTCGAAGTCGCCGTGGGCGTAGTCGGCGGACAGCACCACCTTGCCGGGCACGTCGGCCGGGTCCAGGCGCACCACGGGAACGCCCCGCTCGTGCAGCACGGCCACCACCATGTCGGCGGTCACGTCCTCCTCGGACGTAAGGATGAGGACCGTCATGCGCGTACGGCCGTCAGTCGTCGAAGTGCGTCTGGGAACCGGCGGTGGACGTCGTCGTGCCGGCCGCCAGCAGCAGCTCGCGGTCGCTCACGGCGGGACGGCCGTCGGGGAGCACGTTCAACTGCCGGGAGTAGTCGAAACGGTACGGCGTCACCACAGCCGGAAGCCCTCTGGGCCGGGCATAGTTGAGAGTGAACGGTCGCACGGGAAACCTCCGCGTTCTTGAGGCGGCTCTTCCCAACTCCTTACGCATTCCTCGCGTAAGGAATTCATCACTTTCCGCCACATCAGGGTGAAGGTCATCACATCGGCGGCGGACAACCGGCCGGTGCGGCAGGGTGTCCCACAAGCCGGATGCACGTTGTCAGTGCCCTCGGCAACAATGCGGGTAGAGATCATCTTGTCCCCGGACAAGACACCGTCCGCCCGTGCCCCGAAAGGCTGACCGCCCATGACGCGCCCTCGGCTCAGTTCCCGTGCTGCCGAAGTGCTGCGCCTGATCACCGACGAGCGCGCCCCGGTCTTCCTCACGGTGCAGGGCAACGGGCGGCGGCGCTGGGGCTGTTGGCGGTCCGGGGGCCGTCCTGTGGCACTGCCCACCGACGAGTGTGACGCGCTGTACGCCGCAGGACGGATCGTGCTCGGCGACCCGGTCGTCGACCGGGCCAAGACCATGTACCGGGTGCGAGCCGCCGCGCGCGGAGCGTCCCGCTCGGCACGCTCCGCGCTGACGGCCTGACGGCTCCGGCATGCTGACGGCCCGTCCGGTCGGGACGGACCGCCGCGCGGTCGCCTTCCCGGTGCCTACCAGCGGCCCTCGACCTGCTCCTTGATCCGCCGGTCGTACAGCTCCCGGACGGCGTCGAGCGTCTCCTGCGGGAGCGGCGGCATCTTGGCGACCGCCGCGTTGGCGCGAGCCTGGTCCGCGGACCGGGCACCAGGGATCACCGTGGTCACCCCGGGCTGCTGGACGATCCAGGCTAGCGCCAGCTGGGCCGGGGTGAAGCCCTCAGGAGCGAGCGCCGCGAACTCGGCCGCCGCCTCCACCCCCGTCCCGAAGTCGACACCGGAGAACGTCTCGCCCTGGTCGAAGGCCTCGCCGTGCCGGTTGTAGGAGCGGTGGTCGTTCGCGGCGAAGACCGTGTCCTTCGTGTACTTGCCCGACAGCAGGCCGGAGGCCAGCGGCACCCGCGCGATGATGCCCACGCCGGCCTCCTGGGCGGCCGGGAGGACCTTGCGCAGCGGCTTCATCCGGAACGGGTTGAGGATGATCTGCACGCTCGCCACGTTCGGGCGGGCGATCGCGGTCAGCGCCTCGTCACAGGTCTCCACACTCACGCCGTAGGCGGCGATCCGGCCCTCCTCGACCAGTGTGTCGAGGGCGTCGTACACCTCGTCGGAGGAGTAGACGGGCGTCGGCGGGCAGTGCAACTGGACCAGGTCGATGCGGTCGACGCCGAGGTTGCGCCGGGAACGGTCGTTCCAGGCACGGAAGTTGTCCAGGACGTAGTTCTGCGGGATCTGGTCGAGGCGGCGGCCCATCTTGGTCGCCACCAGCACGTGCAGATCCGGCCTGCCGAGCAGGAAGGCCGCGATGGTCTGCTCACTGCGTCCGTCCCCGTACACGTCCGCGGTGTCGAAGAAGGTCACGCCCGACTCGGCCGCCGCCTCCAGCACCTCATGGGCGTCCTTGTCGTCGACGTCACCCCAGTCCGCGCCCAGTTGCCAGGTACCCAGGCCGATGACCGACGCGTGCTGTCCCAACCTGCGGAATTCTCGCTCTTCCATACGGCCAGTTTGTCATCCGCACTCGCCCGGGAACGGAATACCCCGTCCTGCGCGCCGCCAGGGGGACGCGATCACCGGCCGGCTCCGGCGCGACCACTCGCGCCGACTAGATTGATGGCCGCCGACCGAGGAGAAGCCAGCCATGCCCGCCCGCCCCCGCCTCCTGTACGTGACCGACCTGGCCTACGAGGCCCGGGGTCGGCGTTACTGCGACGAGGAC
This sequence comes from Streptomyces sp. NPDC001156, assembly GCF_053598275.1. Lineage (NCBI taxonomy): Bacteria > Bacillati > Actinomycetota > Actinomycetes > Kitasatosporales > Streptomycetaceae > Streptomyces > Streptomyces sp. NPDC001156. Next base: position 24,442 of record NZ_JBSFJX010000009.1, read on the forward strand.
ATCGCGCTCTCCTCCCGGTTGCGCGCGGACTTCGACATCGCCCTGTGCCATCCGCTGGACGCGGAGGCGCTGATGGACGGCTACGACGCCGTCGTGGTGCGCAACAGCGGACCGGTGCTGCACTACCAGGAGCAGTACGACTCCTTCCGCGCCCGGGCCGCGGCATGCGGGACCCGTGTGTACAACCCGCTGACCGGACAGGCCGACATGGCCGGCAAGCAGTACCTGCTCGACCTGACCGCCGCCGGGTACCCGGTCATACCCACCGCCGACCAGCCCGAGGACCTGGTCCGGTTGCCCGCGAGCGATCTGTACGCGGTCAAGCCCAAGGCCGGTGCGGACTCCATCGGTCTGGAGTTCCTGCCATCCGACCGGCTCGGGGCCCTGTCCTGGGGCGACGTCCTGGTCCAGCCGCGCATCGACTTCCGCTACGAGGTGTCGTTCTACTACGTGGACGACGCCTTCCTGTACGCGCTCCACGCCCCGGATCCCGGCCGCCGCTGGGACCTCGTGCCCTACGAGCCCACGGTCGCCGACCTGGCCTTCGCCCGGCGCTTCATCGGCTGGAACACCCTCGAGCACGGCATCCAGCGTGTGGACGCCTGCCGCACCCGGGAGGGGGAGCTCCTGCTGGTCGAGCTGGAGGACCTCAACCCCTACCTGTCCCTCGACCTCGTCCCCGCCGAGACCCGTGACGCCTTCGTCGCGGCGATGACGGCCTCGCTCCACGGGTATCTGCGGACGGAGCCCCGCGTCTGAGGTCCTCTCCCGACCGCCGTACCGGGACGGTCGGCCGGCGGCGGGCAGTGCGGGGCACGCCCTTCGGGGCGGGCCCCGGTCCGGGTCAGGCGCGCAGCAGGCGTCGCAGCCAGCGCGCACGGGCCGTCCGGGCCTCCTGGGAGAGCCGGGCCTGCGGGGCGAAGCCGTCGAAGCCGTGGAAGCCGCCCGGCCACACATGGAGTTCGGCGACCCCGCCCGCCTGCCAGATCCCGGTGGCGTAGGCGACGTCCTCGTCCCGGAACGTCTCCGCCGAGCCGACGTCGATGAAGGCGGGCGGCAGGCCCGACAGATCGGTGGCGCGGGCCGGGGCGGCGTACGGGGAGACGTCCGGGCCGCCGCGGGTGTCGCCGAGCAGCGCGCCCCAGCCTGTCGCGTTGGCGGTGCGGTCCCACGCTCCGTGCCCCGCCATCTGGCGGGCGGAGTACGAGTCGTTGCGGTCGTCGAGCATCGGGCACAGCAGCATCTGGCCGAACAGGGAAGGACCGCCGCGGTCCCGTGCGAGCAGGGCCAGTGCCGCGGTGAGGCCCCCGCCCGCGCTGCTGCCGGCGACGACGATCCGTTCGGGGTCGACGCCGAGTTCCTTCGCCTGCCCGGCCGTCCACACCAGCCCGGCGTAGCAGTCCTCGACCGGGGCCGGGTGCGGGTGCTCCGGGGCCAGCCGGTATTCCACGGAGACCACGACGAGCCCCAGCTCCTCGGCCAGGTCGAGCATCTCGTCGACGCCCATCCGGTTGTTGCCGACGATCATCCCGCCGCCGTGCGTGTGGTAGACGGCCGGCAGGGGGGCGCTCGCATCGGCCGGCCGGCAGATGAGCACGGAGACCTCCGGCGCACCGGCCGGGCCGGGCACCGTCCGTTCCTCGACCTCGAAGGCGCCGCCGCGGCGCAGGTGGTCGTCCGTGGGCGGCGGCAGGAGCAGGCTCGCGCGGACCTCGGGGATCGCCTCGGGCGGGAAGCCCGGTGGCAGCGCTTCTGCGGTGAGGTCCAAAGCCGCCGCCAGCTCCGGATCGAAGGGCGGAGGAGGAAGGACCGGACCGTCGTCCGCCGCTGCGGAGGAGGCCCCCGGCTCGGCGGTCATGGCTGCTCCTCGCGTCGTGGCCAGGCCCCTGCGGCCGGTGCGTTCACGGTGCCCACGGGGGCCGTCGTCCCGGTACACGCCGTGCGCGGGAGTCCCTCGCCGCACAGCGGGAACCCGACGACCCTCCGGGTCTGTACCCCGGCGGCCTTCTTCCATGACACCTGTCGTCCGCTCGCGGCCGGCCCGCAGCCGGCCGCGAGGGCGCCGGCCCCGCCCTGACGGAAGTGCGTTCCCGGCGGACCGGGGCCGGCTCGCCTTCTCAGGCGTGTGCCAGGCTCTCCAGACGCAGCTCTACGTCGACCTCCTGGTCGCCGGCGACCACGCCCAGCTGGTGGACGTCGTACATCGCGTCCAGCGCCTGACGGAGTCGCTCCACCGCCAGGGGCTCGCCCTGGAGTTCGAGCTTCACGGGGCCCGAGAGGGAAGGCGGCGACGTCTGCTCGGAGGCGCCCGAGGTGGCCGATGTGTCGAACGTCCCGGTCCACATCGTGGGCCTGGACCCTTCGGTCTCATGGGGCACGTCCTCGGCACTGCGGTCCGAGCCGAAGCGCCGGCACAGTTCGGCGAACAGCCTTCCGGCGTCCGACGCCGAGCAGTCGCTGACCACCACTTCGACCTGTGGTGCGTGGGCTACGGGCGAGTTCACGGCCGCTCCTCTCCTTCGCTGACCGACGCGGGTACCCCACCCCCGACACCCCCATGCACGACGGTACGGCCGAAGCGGCGGGCGCGCCTGTCGGAGCCGCGTCCGCCCTGGTGGAGACAAGGCCCCTGGTCAGCGCCGCGGGTGAGCTATGTTGAGGTTCCCGGGACATGAAGGAGGCGGTCCGGTGTCGTCCCCGCAGAAGGCACGCGCGCAGGCGGCTGCGATCACTGCGGGCAAGACGGTCCCGGAGGCAGGTGCTTCCCCGACGTCCCAGCTCAGAGAGTTGTTCGACGGTCCTCGGCTGTCCCCCGGCCATCGCCGGATCGCCCAGTATCTGATCGAGCACATCACCGAGGCCGCCTTCCTGTCGATCACCGATCTCGCCGAGCGGGCGGGGGTCAGCCAGCCCTCGGTGACCCGTTTCGCTGCGGCCGTGGGCTTCAGCGGCTACCCGGCGCTGCGGGAGAAGCTCCAGTCCATCGCCCTGAGCACACTGGGCAGCCCGGGCACGCCGCCGGAGTCGCGCAGCAACGAACTGCAGGCGGCCGTGGACGCCGAGATCGAGAACCTGGAGAACCTGCGCCGGGACTTCGCCGATCCCGACGAGGTGATCCGGGTCGGTCGCGCGCTGTCGGAGTCGACGCCGCTGACCGTGATGGGGCTGAGGATCTCCGGATCGCTCGCCGAGTACTTCGCGTACGGGGCCCGGCGCATCCACCCGGACGTACGGCTGGTGACGCGCGGGGGCACGGTGGCCTACGACGCGCTGCTGCAGTCCCGCGAGGCGGGCGGTACCTGGGTGCTGGCGTTCGGAATGCCCAGGCACGCCCAGGAGACCCTGACCGCGGTGCAGGTGGCACGCACCGCGGGGCTCAAGGTCGCGCTGATCACGGATCTGGGGCTGGGGCCGCTGGCCGACGAGGCCGACGTCGTCTTCGCCACGGGCACCGGGTCGCGCCTGGTCTTCGACTCGTACGCCGCGCCCGGTCTGATCGCCGCGGCCCTCCTGCAGGCCATGACGGACGCCGACCCGGAGCGGACGCAGGCCCGCCTCGAGGAATACGAGCAGATCGCCGACCAGCACCAGTTCTTCCTCAAGGACTGACCCGCCTCGTCCTCGAGGCCTACCGGGGATGGCGTCCGCGCTCCGTGCGGCTCCTTGCCCCGGCCTCCTCTTGCACAGAAGGCCCGCAGTCCGCCTCGGCTCGATCACAAGACGGGATCGTTCTCCACAAATCCTGGGTGAATTTTTTCATGTCCTTGCGTACCCGTAGGTATATATAAATACTGCTCGCGGATCGTGACCCGGACCCCCGGGCCACGCCGTACGGACATCCCGGGCGTCCGCTCCTACCCACGGACTCCTGGTGTCCGGCCGGGCCCCGCTGCGCGGGCGTCCATGGCGGCGGCTCCGGTCCTCCCCTAGGCCGGGGCCGCCCCCAAGTCGCCGTACCACCCTGAGCCGACGTGACCCGGAAGCGAAGATCATGGCCTTGACGACGTACTCGCCGATCAGCTCGGACTGGCCGTGCCAGGTCAAGACACCCGGTAGCTACGACTGGGAGCGTTCGGCGGCCAAGTGGCTGCGCGACCTCGTACCAGCGCGCTACGCGAGCTACCCGGCCCTGATCCGCCATCCGGTCCTGCTCGCCCGGCACGCCCAGATCCAGGTGCAGCAGGAAGTGCGGGTGGCCCGGACGGCGCTGCAGACGGCCCGCACCGAGCTGCCCGCTCTGGGTCTGCCCGAGTCTGTCATCGAGCACACCATCAGGCTGTACGCCGCCGAGGTCATGCAGCTCCAGCACATCGCGCGCAGCGTACGGGCGGTCAGCCAGGCACTGCTGGAGAGCAGTTCCACCCGCGCCGGTCACTGACGGCACGGCGCCGCGCCCCTCCTTCCGCGTCCGTGCGGGGCATTGCGCCCCGACGCGGGCACTGCCCGCCGCGAAGCCGGGCATCCGTAGGATGGGACGACTCCTACGGATGCCTGGAGCTGTGCATGGACTCCACCACCTGGATCCTGATCGCCGCCGTCGCGGTCCTCGCGGCGGTGGTGCTCGGCGTGGCGCTCGCCCTGCTGCGGCGGCTGGTCCGCACCCGTCGTGATCTGCGCCGGGCCGGACTGCCCACAGGGCCCCGCTGGGTCTTCTGGGGTGCGATCCTGTACTTGGTGCTGCCCACCGATCTGCTGCCCGATCCCGTCTATCTGGACGACATCGGTGTGCTGCTGCTCGCCCTCAGGTCGATGCGTGCCGCCGTTCCGGTGCGGGAACCCGGGCGCGGCGGCGGCGCGTTGTCCGACTGACGGGCGGCGGCCGCGCGGCCGCACGCGTCCTGGCAGCGGCACGGACGAGCGGGCGGCACGATGAACGAGCTGGTTCCCGGGGGCAATCTGGCCCTCCCGGACGGCACCCTGACGCTCCGGGTGCCCGGACCCTTCGACGTTTCGGCGCTCGTCACCGACGCCGGCGGAAAGGTGCACGGCGACGCCGACTTCGTGTTCTACAACCAGCCGTCCGCGCCGGGCGTCCGGCTGCTCGACGGGGAACTGAGCGTCCGCCCCGCCGGGTTCAGGGCCGGAGCCGAACGCGTCACCGTGGTGGTCAGTCCCGCCGACCCGTCCCTGTCCCTGAGCGCCCTGCCCGCCCCCACGCTGTACGTCGCAGGACCCGGTGGCCGCGCCGTCGCCCACTTCACCCCGCCACGCCCGCGGCAGGAGACCGTTCTACTCCTCGCCGAACTCTACCGCCGGGGCGCGGGCTGGAAGCTGCGCGCGCTGGGGCAGGGCTATGCGGACGGACTGGCGGGCGTGGCCCGGGACTTCGGCGTGGACGTGGCGGACGACCCGGCACCGGCACCCCCCCCTCGCCCCCGCGCCGATGCCGTTGCCGCCTCCCGACGGCTTCCTGGACCTCGTCAACTCGGCCCGCGCCAGGACCGGTTCACCTGCCGTCTCGCTCGACGCGCGACTCACGGCGGCAGCGCATGCGCACGCCGCGGGGATGGCCGCCCGTGGCGCTCTGGCCGGGGAGAGCGCGGACGGCGTCTCCGTGCACCAGCGCATCACCGCGACCGGGTACGCGTATCTGACGGTCGGCGAGCACCTGGTCTCCGGTCCGCGCGATCCGGCCGAGTTCGTGGACTACTGCCTCGGCGACGAGCGGTCGCGCCGCACCCTGTGCGAGCCCGCGTTCACCCAGGCAGGTGTGGCCTGGGTTCCCAATCCGCGCTCGGGCGACCTGTACTGGACGGCGCTGTGGGCCCGGCCCTTCTCGGCTGCCGGGCTGGTGCGGACGGCCGAGGAGGTGGTCGCGCTGACCAACGCGGAACGGGCCGCGGCCGGTCTGCCGCCGCTCGCGGCCGATCCCCTGCTCTCCGCCGCGGCTCAGGCGCACAGCGCGGACATGGTGGCCCGAGCGTTCTACGCCCACACCTCCCCCGACGGCCGCGAGCCCTGGGACCGCGCCGCAGCCGCGGGCTCCCGCCACCACACGATCGGCGAGAACATCGCGTGCGGCCAGCGCTCCCCCGCCGAGGTCGTGCGCGGCTGGATGGACAGCCCCGGTCACCGCGCCAACATCCTCAAGCCGGCCTTCACCCATATCGGCGTCGGCTTCGTCGGCGGCGGCCGGGCGGGAACGTACTGGACACAGCTGTTCGGCGGCTGAGAGCGCCCTCCGACTCACCCGAACCTCACCGCACAGGTCTTCCACTCTTCGGCGTATGCCGCTACACGCTGGAGTACCCATCACCGGGCGCGTGGGGAGACGGGCGCCGCCCCGCACACCGGAACCAGGATTGTGAGGCGGTACGGTGGCGGACTTCTCGCGCAGGACCGGCGTCGCGGGCGGCACCGGCGGCATCGGTGCGGCGCTCGTCAGGACGCTGGCCGAACGGGGCAGCGACGTGGCGTTCTCCTACCTGGCCAACGAGCGGCTGGCAGCGACCCTCGTCGGGGAGGTCGAGAAGTGCGGGCGCCAGTGCCTGGCGCTCAGGCTGGACCTGAGCGAGGAGTCCGCCACAGCTCGGGCGGTACACCGGGCCGCCGATTCCCTCGGCGGGCTCCACACCCTTGTCTACGCGGCGGGCCCGCATGTGCCGATGGTGCATCTGAGCAGGGTCTCCCCCGGCCAGTACCGGGCGCAGCTGAACGCGGACGCCGCGGCGTTCTTCAATCTGGTGCATCCGGCACTGCCGGTGCTGCGGGAGAGCCGGGGCAGCGTCGTCGCCGTCACCACCGTCGCCACCCGCAGGTTCCCGGTGCGCGACGGGCTGTCGGCGGGAACGAAGGGCGCGGTCGAGGCGGTCGCTCGGGCGTTCGCCGCCGAGGAGGGCCGGTACGGCGTGCGCGTGAACTGCGTAGCACCCGGCATGCTGACGGACGGCATGGCGGCACGGCTGATGGCGACCGGTGAACTCGACGAGGCGGCGCTGGAGATCGCCCGGCGCAACATCCCGCTGCGCCGGTTCGGCACCGCGGTGGACGTCGCGGAGGCGGTCGCGTTCCTCGCCTCCGAGCGGGCCGGGTTCATCACCGGGCAGGTGCTCGGCGTCGACGGCGGGTACAGCGTCTGACGCGGATCACCCGTCATGTCCGACCCGCTTGGACGGGGCACGGCACCGGTCCGCCCACCGTGCCGGACGGGCACGGTGAGCGGCGGCGGGCCGGTCCCCGGTCAGGCCTTCTTGCCGGGCCGGTTGTTGGGACGCCGGTGCAGGGGCTGGTCGAGCGCCGCGCGGGGCCTGAGGGGCGGGATGTCGAGGGTCTGCGGTTTGTCGACGTCCAGGGTGAGCGGTGCACCGTGGTGGTGGACCGTCAGCGGCTCTCCGCCCATCAGGGTGTACGTGGCCGTCGTACGGTCGATCTCCACCCGCAGCCGGCGGTCCCGCAGCTCCAGCGTGAACGCGAGACGGCCGATCTTCTCCGGGACACGCGGCGCGAAGTCGACCCTCGTCCCGTGGTGGCGCAGTCCGCCGAAGCCCGCGACGAGCGCCATCCAGGTACCGGCGAGAGACGCGATGTGCAGGCCGTCGCGGGTGTTGTGCTCCAGGTCCTGCAGGTCCATCAGGGCCGCTTCGTGCAGATAGTCGTAGGCGAGCGAGAGATGGCCCGTCTCCGCCGCGATGACGGCCTGGCAGCACGCGGACAGAGAGGAGTCCCGCACGGTGAGGGGTTCGTAGTAGGCGAAGTTGCGCGCCTTCTGCTCCGGGTCGAAGCAGGGGCTGCACGTGTACATCGCCAACACGAGGTCGGCCTGCTTGATCACCTGCTTGCGGTACAGGTCGAAGTACGGGAAGTGCAGCAGGAGCGGGTACTGGTCGGGGCGGGTCGCGGCGAAGTCCCAGCGCTGGTAGCGGGTGAACCCGGCGTGCTGTTCGTGCACGTCCAGGTCGTCGTTGTACGGGCCGTGCATCGCCTCGGCGGCATCACGCCAGGCGGCGCTCTCCTCCTCACCGACGCCCAGTTCCTCGGCCCGGCGCGGATGCCGCCCCACAGCGTCCGCGGCGGCCTGCAGGTTCGCCTGGGCCATCAGATTGGTGTACGTGTTGTCGTCGGCGACCGCGCTGTACTCGTCGGGGCCCGTCACTCCGTCGATGTGGAAGGTGCCGCGCTGGTCGTGGTGGCCGAGCGAGCGCCACAACCGGGCTGTTTCCACGAGAAGTTCGACGCCGGTGTCGCGTTCGAAGCGTTCGTCGCCGGTGGCTGCCGTGTAACGCACGACGGCGTCGGCGATGTCGGCGTTGACATGGAAGGCGGCGGTGCCGGCCGGCCAGTAGGCCGAACCCTCCGAGCCCTCGATGGTCCGCCACGGGAACGCGGCGCCGCGCAGCCCGAGTTGCGCCGCCCGCTCCCTGGCGGCGGGCAGTGTGTTCTGCCGCCACCGCAGCGCCTCGGCGACCGCGCCGGGCGAGGTGTAGGTCAGCAGCAGCAGCACGAACATCTCGGTGTCCCAGAAGGCGTGGCCGTCGTAGCCGGAGCCGGTCAGCCCCTTGGCGGGAATGGCGCGCTGCTCGGCGCGGGCCCCGGCCTGCAGAACGTGGAAGAGGGCGAACCGCACCGCCTGCTGGATCTGCTCGTCACCCTCCACCTCGACGTCCGAACGCGCCCAGAAGTCGTCCAGGTAGGCCCGCTGTTCGGCGACGAGTCCCACCCAGCCGACGCTGGCGGCGGCGGCCAGCGCCGCGTCCACCTGGTCGCTGATCGCGGGCAGCGAGCGGGTGCCGGACCAGCCGTAGGAGACGAACTTCTCCACGCGCAACCGCTCGCCCTCCTTGAGAGCGGAGGCCACGGTGAGCCGGGCGAGGTCGTCGGTCGCCTCACTCTTCGTCGTGGTCGGCTCGGGACCGCTGACCACATGGTCGGCCGCGGCACCGACCCTGAGACCGCTGCGGCGCGTGCGGTGCACCAACCGCAGCCGGTCGCTCGAGGCGAAGTGCTCCTCCGACTGCAGGGGTGACTCCAGGACCATGGCGGCTCGCGGATCGCCGTTGTGGCCGGGCAGTTGTTCGTTGGCCACCAGTTCCGACTGCACGACGATACGGGCGGGCCCGTCGACGGCCTCCACCTCGTAGGCGACCGCGGCGATGGCACGCTGGGTGAAGGAGACCAGGCGCGTCGAGCGCACCCGAACCGTCGTGCCGGCCGGTGAGGTCCACTCGCAGGTACGGGTGAGCGTGCCCGCCCGCAGGTCCAGGACTCGTTCGTGGGAGCGAAGCCGCCCGTAGCGCAGGTCGAAGGGCTCGTCGTCCACCAGCAGACGGACGACCTTGCCGTTGGTGACGTTGATGACGGTCTGACCGGACTCCGGATAGCCGTACCCCGCCTCGGCATAGGGCAGGGGGTGCAGTTCGTGGACGCCGTTGAGGTAGGAGCCCGGCAGTCCGTGCGGCTCGCCCTCGTCGAGGTTGCCGCGCCAGCCGACGTGCCCGTTGGACAGCGCGAACACGGACTCGCTCTGCGGGAGGACGTCGAGGTGCAGCCCCCGCTCGCGCAGCACCCAGGGTTCGACGGCGTACGAGGTGTGGGTGATCAACGCCGCTCCCCCAGTTCCGCAAGGTCCGGTACGACGACGTCGGCGCCGTGGGCGCGCAGCGCGTCCGCCTGACCGACGCGGTCCAGGCCGACGACGTACCCGAAGTGGCCCGAGCGCCCGGCGTCCATGCCCGCGAGCGCGTCCTCGAAGACCGCCGCCGCCTTGGGCTCGACGCCGAGGTCGTGGGCGGCGGCGAGGAAGGTGTCCGGGTGCGGTTTACCCGGAAGGTGCCGCTCGGCGGCGACGACACCGTCGATGCGCACTTCGAAGAGGTGCTCGGCATCGATCGACCGCAGGATGTCCCGGCAGTTGGCGCTGGAGGAGACGACGGCCGTGCGCAGACCGGCGGCACGCACCGCCTCGACGTAGCGGATCGTGCCGTCGTAGGCCTCGACACCGCGGGTGCGGATCAGCTCCAGGAGCAGTTCGTTCTTGCGGTTGCCCAGACCGTGGACGGTCTCCCGGTCCGGCGGGTCGTCGGGAGCGCCTTCGGGCAGCCGGATGTCCCGGGAGGCCAGGAAGGTGCGCACGCCATCGGCGCGGGGGCGGCCGTCGACGTATTCGTCGTAGTCCGCGACCTCGTCGAAGGGGCGGTATGCGTCCCCGTCCCGTTGATGCAGGAAGTCGTCGAACGTCTGCTTCCACGCGGCCGCGTGGACGACGGCGGTCTTGGTGATGACCCCGTCGAGATCGAAGAGGCAGGCCTGGATGCCGTCCGGAAGACCGAGCTCTGTCATAGGAGCCACTTTCCCCGAAGAACGCCGGGCAGAGAGTAATGAGCACCACATTCGGCCCCGGCGGTACCACCCGGTTGCCGCTGGGTGGCCGTGGCGGGCACGTGGGCGGGGCGCTTCAGGAACGTCTGAACCGTCTCCCGCCGTGCTCCCGGCCGAGCGCGTGCAGATACTCGAGGGCGTCCACGACGACCGTACGGTCGTACCAGCCGAGCCACTCGCCCGCCTCGGCGCCGACCCGGTCGAGCGTCCTGGTCTGAGCCGCCGTCAGCCCTTTGATAGGGCGGTCCAGGTGGACCGAGACCACTCCGACACACGTTCCCGCAGCGGTGGTCAGCGGCACGCTGTGGCAGGCACGGCTGCCCGCACGCAGGATCGTCTCGCGGACGGGTCCGGTGAGCACCGGGTCCGTGGCCACGTCCTCGACGGTGATCTGTGCGACCTTCTGGGCAGCCAGCCCGCACGCGGTACCGACTTCCTCGACATGGCTGAAGAAGTCGACGAAGTCGGCGGACAGGCCGGTGTGCTTCTCCAGGAGCAGACCGCCCGTCGCACGGTCGCGCGTCTGCACATTGGCCATGTCCGAGCTGACGACCGCGAGGGCCTGGCTGAGCACGGCGCTCAGCACCGCGCCCCGGTTGCCACCCCGGGCCCGTCCGGCCCCGTCGAAGGTCAGTCGGGGCTCGGCGCGGCGGGCCCGCCGGGGAAACCACAGCGCCTCCCGCTCGTCCGGGCGCTGGGCGCGCGTCAGGGCCCCCGCGAGGGTGCGCAACTTGACGTTGTACTGCTGGGAGGCCCGCTGGAGCAGAGCGAACGCGCTCTCGGCGTCCGGCAGGCCATAGCGTTCCCGCAGCAGGCCCTGTGCCTCGGAGATCAGCGGATGCGCGCGCAGCCGGGCCCGCAGATGCCGGACCTCGGCCCGCATCAGCTCCAGCTCCTCCGCTTCATCCTGCTCATGCCCTGGCGACTCACTCATACGATGCCCTGATCCCTTCCCGCGAGGCGGCGTGCCGTGCGCGCGGTGCCGTGTCCCCGCATGCCCCGGAATCCCATGCCTACACCGACGGCTCCCCGGCCGCCCGGTGCCTCGGCCGTGGCGGCCGTGAGCCGCTTCTCCTTCTCGCGCTCCGGCGCCGTCTCTGGTCCAATGGCGGGGACCCACCCCCGGCAGCGAGCGGCTCACCCCCATGACCTTCGACGACCTTCTCCAGCGGGCCGCGTCCCTCGCCGGCTCCGGCCGCCGTGCGATCCTCGGCATCGCCGGCGCCCCGGGGGCGGGCAAGACGACACTCGCCGAACGCCTGGTGCGCGACCTCAACGACGGCGGCCAGCCGTGGGCGGCGCACGTCCCGATGGACGGCTTCCACTTGGCCGACGTGGAGCTGGAGCGGCTGGGGCGCCGCGATCGCAAGGGCGCGCCGGACACCTTCGACGCGGCGGGGTACGCGGCGCTGCTGCGGCGCCTGCGCGAGGAGGACGCGGAGACGGTGTACGCGCCAGGCTTCGAGCGGGTGCTGGAACAGCCGATCGCGGGAGCCCTCCCGGTCCCGGTGGCGACGCGCCTGGTCGTCACGGAGGGCACCTACCTGCTGCTGGACACCGGTGCCTGGGCGCGGGTTCGCCCGCAGCTGGACGAGGTGTGGTTCTGCGAGACGGACGAGCGGCAGCGCATCGAGCGGCTGGTGGCCCGCCACGAGGAGTTCGGCAAGGACCACGACGCGGCGGTGGCATGGGTGCTGGGCACGGACCAGCGCAACGCGGACCTGGTGGCGATCACCCGGGACCTGGCGGACCTGATCGTGCCGGAGACGGCGCTGCCCGCGCCCTCGGCACCGCAGCCCGGCCCGAACCATGTGCCGGTGGCTCGCCGGTGACCGGTCCCACGGTGCCGGGCAGCACGGTCAGGGGACCGCGCCGCTGAATCCGCCTCTCGCCCGCCACCGGCGGGTCAGGCCCGCAGGGTGAGCACCGGTTCGCCGCTCGCATCGCCCGTCGGCTCGCCGATCGTCGCCTCGAAGGCCTCCGTGCGCACCGTCAGCCCCTCCGCGGTGTGCTCGAGGACCGGGGCGTAGCGCCCTCCGGGGCCGTACCGCACGGCGAACACGCACAGATCGTCCGGGATACCGGGGGCCGGTTCCACTTCGAGCGCGGTGGAGGACACCAGATGGCGCCAGCCGTCGTCCGGGTTGCCGTAACCGCGCGGGTCGGCGGCGAGGGCGAAGGCCGCCTGTTCCTGGGTGCTCTCCGCATCTGCCGCGAAGTGCTCGACGCCCGCCATCCGCGGGTGCGTGAGCCTCAGTTCGCCGGCGGCCTCCGCCTGCGCCTCCGCCGTTCTGCGCACCCGGTCGCCGTCGTCCGCGGCATACGGCAGGCCGGCCAGCAGGTACGGCGTTCCGTCGAGCCGTTCCACCGCGACCGTCATCCACAGGCTTTTGCCGTCGGTGACGTACAGGGACCTGACGTGCCGCAGGACATGGTCACGGCCGACGACCGGTTTGCTGACCAGCTTGGCCGCCAGAGCGTCGGTCCGGATGTCGCGGACCCGTACCCGGCCCATCGGCCGGCACAACAGGAAACCGTCGGTCACCGGGCCGAAGCCGTGCTGGCGGTTCACGGCGGCCGGCAGGTAGTAGGTGCCGCCGGCCTCCACCAGCGACGGGGTCATCCGGTCGTCGAAGGCCACCGAGACCGTGCCCGCCCGCAGTTGGTGGCGGGCGATCCCCGTAGACGGCGTCCGGTGCCAGCGTGCCGGGTTCTGGATCTGCCAGACCAGCATGAAGGCGAAGTGGCCGTCGATGCCCCCGTCCAGGTGGACCGCGTGCCGCCCCCAGCGCGTGTCGCCCCGGTAGCGGCCCAGATCGGAACCGATGCGGCCGCTGAAGTAGCGCAGGCCGAGGACGGACTCGAAGCCGGAGTGCTGCTCGCTGTAGCGGGGGCCTCCGATGTCGAAACCCCCGTTGGTCAGGCGTGCGTCGATGTAACGGGCGAGCGCGTCGCCGTCCTCGGTGAAGACGTCCTCGCCGCTGACCCGGTGTGCCTGGGCCAGGAAGGAGAGCGAGATCGGGCCGTAGTTGTTGTCGTACGCGCCTCCGTGCTCGGGCGGCAGCAGCGCACCCCGGTCCAGCACCCGGTGGGCACGGATCCGGTCCGCGTACAGGCTCAGCGCCCGGGCGCGGACCGGCTCGGCTTCGGAGGAGGGGAGGTGGCGGGCCAGCATCAGGCCGCCCACCACGCAGCCGATCGCCTGATTGCCCGCCTCCTGCGGGTTGAAGAAGGTCGCCTCGGTCAGCCAACGCCAGTACCCGTGCGCCACGGTGAGGAGGCCGGCGCGTTGTTCGCCGTCGAGGAGCCCGTCCGCCGCGTCGAGGAGGTTGACCGCCTGGAGCAGTGCCCAGACCGTGCTCGGCCAGTCGCCGATGGGGTGCGCTCCCGCATCAAGGACATAACGGGCGTATGGCAGCCCCGAGTCGCGGAGCCGAAGGTTGGGGTAGCCGGGGTTGTCGTCCGTGAACACCCGCTCGCGCAGATGGAACGCCAGGCTGCGGCAGACCGCCTCGGGCAGGCGCGGGTCCTTGGTGCGCTGCCAGGCCAGGGCCAGCAGCGCGGTGACGCCGAGCGAGGTGTCACCGACGTCGAGCAGGGCGCCGGGGTGTTCGAGGCTGCCCTCCGGCGTCAGGCGCTCCAGGGCCTCCTCGGTGACCTCGGCGAGGACGGTGTCGTACGCCACCGGGGTGTCCGCGAGGTCGTGCAACGGGCCCCGCTGGTACGGGAGATGCATGTCCGATATCCCTTCGAGCCGCAGTTCGCCGGGCCTTCGCCCAGCCTCTTACGGAAGTCGAGGAAGCAGATGAGCGCCGGGAGGAGGACGGGCGTCGACAGGGCGAACATCGCCCCGTGGGACTGGACGTTTCACCGAGGTGAAGAACGCGTCAGCCCCGAGGAACCCGGGCCGGTCAAATGCGGGTGGGTGCTGTTCGGGGCCGAATCGTAGAAAATCGTGTACTGCGGGGATCACAGTGGCCCGCACAAGGAGCAGGCACAGCGTGACGGTTGAAAGAGGATCCGTGCAGGACTCGACGTCCCTCGTGGTCGGTGTCGACGTGGGCGGCACCAAGACCCGTCTTCAGGCGGTCGCGGGTGAGGTATGCGTCGCCGACCATGTCCGGCCGAGCAGCGGCTGGCGTCCGCACGACCCCGCGGCCGCCGCCGACTGGCTGACCGCGCTCGTCCACGACGCACTGCCGCACGGCGTGCGTCCCTCGGCCGTCGCCGTGGGCGGGCACGCCTGCGAGACACCGCGCCAGTGCGAACAGATCCGGGCCGAACTGTGCGAACGGCTCCGGATACCGGCGTTGGTGGTGGGCGACGCCGAACTGCTGGTTCCCGCCGCGGGACTGGACAAGGGCGTCGGACTGGTCGCCGGCACCGGTTCGGTGGCGGTGGGCCGGCTCGGCGACGGCAGCCCCCTTCAGGTCGGCGGCTGGGGAGCCGTCCTCGGTGACGAGGGCGGTTCGGCCGGTCTCGTCCGTGAGGCGGCGCGGGCCGTCTGGGCGGCGCACGATCGCGGCGAGGCACCGGACGAGCTGGCGGTGCGCCTGATCGCCGCGTTCGGTGTACCCGAAGTCCCGGCACTCGGCGCGGCGCTGGAGAGCGCAGCGGACGTGTCCGCGGAATGGGGACGGCACGCACCGGTCGTGTTCGAGGCCGCCGAGGCCGGTTCCGCCCTCGCCCGCGAGGTGATCGCCGCGGGTGGCCGCTCACTGGCCGGGCTCGTCGTGCGGCTCGCCGACCGCGGGGTCCCTGTGGACCATGTCGTGGTCGCGGGCAGCACGGTGCTGGCCCAGCCCGCCCTGTACGACGCCTTCGCGGTCTCGCTCGCCGCGGCGCTGCCCGGCTCGCGGCCGAGTCCTTTGCGGGTACCGCCCGTCGAGGGGGCGGTGGCGCTGGCCCGTTCGATCCTGTGAGCCGGACGGTGCCGGTGAGCCGGGTCGGCGGACCGGCTCCCCGGCTGCTGACGCGGGAGCCGCCCGTCGCACGGTGACGGGCGTGTCGCGCCAGGGGAGTGCGCGACACGCCCGTACCGCTGTGCGAGCACGGACCGTACGGCTCAGGGTGAGCGGCCGCCGTACCGTGCCGTGCCCGCCACCGCACCGCTAGAGCGTGGTGCGGGACTCGAGGTCGCGGCGGGTGTCGTTGCCGTACACCCCCGTCTCGTCGCCGCGGATGCCGTACCAGAGCTGGAAGCGGGCGACGGCGGCGGCGAGCGTGGCGTCGTAGCGGCCGTCGGTGGAGCCGTGGTCGTAGACGTCGGGGACGCGCAGCAGGCGTTGCTGCAGCTCGGTCACCTCCGGTCCGCTGTCGCCCTCGCGCAGGGTGCCGGGGCCGTCGGGGTCGGCGCTCTGCCGCTCGGCGGGGGCGACGGCGGCGGGCGACCGGTGGGGCGGAGCGGCCGTCCCTTGCTTCGCGCCGTCGTTCCCGGGCCCGGGGAGGAGGAACGCGGCGCCGAAACCCATCAGGGCGGCCGCGGTCACCCCGACCACGAGGGCCGCGCGCCGCAGCGTGAGTCCGTCGTCGGCGGGCCGTGCCCGCCGACCGCGGGAGGGTACGGGCGGCAGCTCCTCCGTCGCGTCGTCGGGGGTCGGTGGCTCGACATGGACGACGATCGGTTCGTGGACGGGTTCCGGGGGCCGGCTCTCGTTCTCGCGGAACTCGCGCATCAGTTCGGCCAGGGCCTCCGTGCGGCGGCGGCGCACGACGTGGGTGGGCTCCAGCACCGGGCGCCGCGGCGGCTGCCTCTGCTCGGGCGGTGTCGACACACTGCTCTCCTTCCGTGCGCGCGGTCTCCCGTCGTCCCCGCGGAGTGATACGTGGCCGCCCGCCACCCGGTTCACCGGAATCCCCCAGCCGTCGCACGACCGGCCCGCCCGGAGTCCGTTTCGGAGCGTTTTCCCGATACCCCCTGGGGGTACAGTGTGTCCGCGTACCGGACCGCCATGGAGAAGGGCACCCCATGTGGCATGCGATCGGGCACGCGCTGTTCATCACGGGGTCGATGACCTGGGAGATCACCTGGGCGCTGATCCTCGGTTTCACCCTGTCCGCCGTGGTGCAGGCGGTGGTGCGCCGGTCGACGGTCGTAAGACTGCTGGGCGACGACCGGCCGCGCACGCTCGCGCTGGCCTCCGGACTCGGCGCCGCCTCGTCCTCGTGCTCCTACGCGGCTGTGGCACTGGCGCGCTCCCTGTTCCGCAAGGGGGCGAACTTCACCGCGGCGATGGCCTTCGAGATCGCCTCGACCAACCTCGTGGTCGAACTAGGCGTAATCCTGGCCCTGTTGATGGGCTGGCAGTTCACCGTCGCCGAGTTCGTCGGCGGACCGGTGATGATCGTGGTCCTCGCCGTCCTCTTCCGCGTGCTGCTGCGCGACCGGCTGCTGGGTGAGGCCCGGGAGCAGGCCGAGCGGGGGCTGGCCGGTTCGATGGAGGGGCACGCGGCGATGGACATGTCGATGGGCGGCGAGGGCGGCTTCCTGCGCCGGCTGCTCTCGCGCGACGGCCTGACCTCCGTGTCGCACATCTTCGCCATGGAGTGGGCGGCGATCCTGCGCGATCTGGTGGCGGGGCTGCTGATCGCGGGCGCGATCGCCGCATGGGTGCCGGACGACTTCTGGCGTACGTTCTTCCTGGCCGACCACCCCACTGCGGCCCGGGTGATCGGGCCGCTCGTCGGACCGCTGGTCGCGATCGCCACGTTCGTCTGTTCCATCGGCAACGTGCCGCTGGCGGTGGTGCTGTGGAAGGGCGGCATCAGCTTCGGCGGCGTGATCGCGTTCATCTACGCGGACCTGGTCATCCTGCCGATCCTGAACATCTACCGGAAATACTATGGAGCGCGCATGGCCGCGCTCCTCCTCGGCACCTTCTACGCGGCGATGGTGGTCGCCGGGTTCGTGGTGGAGTTCCTCTTCGGCGGTCTCGGCCTGATCCCCGACCAGGCCGACGCCAGGATCCCCGAGGAGGGGGTCACCTGGGACTACACGACCTGGCTCAACATCGCGTTCCTGCTCCTGGCCGCGGTCCTGGTGGTGCGGTTCCTGCGCACCGGCGGCCCGGCCATGCTGCGGACGATGGGCGGCGGACCCGAGCGCGACGAGAGCGCTGGGCGCAACGAGCACACATCGGCGAACGGGGCGCACGGGGGCCATCCCCAGTAACTGGCACCGCACCCGGCATACACGGGCATCACGCCCGTACAATTTGAGGCCGAACGACCGAACGACCGAACGACCGAACGCTCGAAGGCCCGAACGACCGGGTGACCGGGCGACCTGGCGGCTCGACAAGCCGTCCCGGTTCCGGCGAGCAGACCGAAGGAGCGCCCGTGCCCGGCCAGCGATCCATCACCGAGGCCGAGAACCTCGCGGCGGCGAAGCTCGGCGGCATTCCCATCCGCCGGGACCAGATGGCGGCCGTGGCCAACATCTACCGGGCGGCGTCGACGGTACGCCAGCACCTGGAGAACTCAGTGCTGCGGGAGTCCGATCTGACCTGGACCGCATTCGTCGTCCTGTGGGTGGTGTGGGTCTGGGGCGAACAGGAAACCCGGCACGTGGCCGCGGAGGCGGGGATCTCCAAGGGCACGCTCACGGGGGTCGCGCGCACCCTGGAGTCCCGGGGGCTGATAAAGCGCGCCGACCACCCAAGCGACGGCAGGCTGGTACTGCTCGGTCTCACCGGCGATGGTGAGCAGCTGATGCAGCGCGTGTTCCCGGCGTTCAACGAGGAAGAAGCCTTCGTCACGGGACAGTTGAGCGACGCGGAGTGCCGCGGGCTGGCGGAGTCGCTGCGGCGCATCGTCCTGCAGGTCGAGGAGCACGGCGAGGAGCGCCGGCGCGCCCTGCTCAACGGCGCCGAACCCGCACCGCGCCGCAGCGGCCGCCGTCCGAGGTCATGACTCCGGCGGGGACCCTCCGGGGGTCCGCCCGGCATCCAACGGGGATCCGCCGGCAGATCATCTCCTGCCTTCCCCGGCTCAACGGCCGGGCGCGGCACCGTCCCTTCCGACCGCCGGGACCTGACGCGGCACTACCCTTCCCGACCGCCGCCGGAACCCGGCGCGGCGCCGGTCCGCCGCCTCCTTGCGGCCCCTAGGATCGCCTGCGCGCCGCGTCCACGAAGGCGTTGAAAAGCGCCTGCTGGGTGGAGTCACGGTGCGCGGTGTCCTCCGGATGCCATTGCACCGCCGTGAACCAGCCGCGGCCGCCGGGGAGTTCGAGAGCCTCGACCGTGCCGTCCACCGCGGAGGCCGTGACGGTCAGCCCCGCCCCCGGGCGGTCCACCCGCTGATGGTGGTAGCAGGAGGCCTCCACCTTCTCCGTGCCCACCGCCCGCGCCAGCCGTGTGTCCCGCCGGACCGCCACCGGGTGCACAAGGTGCCGGTGCTCGTGCTCCGGGCCGCCCATGTCCTGGTGAAGGGTGCCGCCCAGGGCGATGTTGACGACCTGGAGACCCCGGCAGATCGCCAGCAGGGGGAGCCCCCGTTCCAGTGCCCGGCGGGCGACTTCGAGGTCGAAGGCGTCCTGGAGGTCGTCGACGTCGTACACGGAGTCGTGGGTGTCGGCCGCCCCGTAACGGTGCGGGGCGACGTCCCCGCCACCAGGCAGCAGGACGCCGTCGAAGCGCGTCAGCCGCGCGGCGACATCGCTGTCCGCGGGGTCGACGGGGTGGACGGTCGCGGGTTCGCCACCGGCCCGCCACACCGCCTCGACGAGTGCACGGGCGTTGACCTCGGCCGCGTACCGCAGCGCCGAAGTGGTCGCCGAGAAGCGCGCCGGGATCGCTATCAAGGGGCGTGTCACAGCTGGATCCAGGTGGTCTTGAGTTCGGTGTACTTCTCCAGGGCGTGCGCCGACTTGTCGCGCCCGTTGCCCGACTGCTTCATGCCCCCGAACGGCACGGTCAGGTCGCCCTCCTCGTAGCAGTTGACCCAGACCGTGCCCGCCCGCAGCGCGCGGGAGAGGCGGTGGGCGGTGGACAGGTCCGCGGTCCACACACCGGCGGCGAGGCCGTACTCGGTGGCGTTGGCGAGTTCCACCGCCTCATCCGGCTCGTCGAAGGTGAGGACGGACAGCACGGGGCCGAAGATCTCCTCGCGGGCCAGTCGGCTGTCCCGGTCCACCCGGTCGAACACCGTCGGTTCCAGGTAGGTGCCGCCGGTCTCGGTGAGGATGCGCGATCCCCCGGTGCGCAGGCGGGCACCGTCGTCGGTGGCGTGCCGGACGTGGTCGAGCACGCGGCCGAGATGGCTCTCGCCGACCAGAGCGCCCATCTCGGTGGCCGGGTCGAGCGGATCCCCGACGCGCAGGTCGCGGGCGCGCGCCACGATCGCCTCGGTGACGCGTTCGGCGATCGAGGAGTGCACCAGCAGCCGGGAGGGCGCGGTGCACATCTCGCCCTGGTTGAAGAAGATGCCCCAGGCGGCCGTCGCGGCGGCCTTCTCCAGATCGGGGGCGTCGGGGAGGATGATGTTCGGCGACTTGCCGCCCAGTTCCAGCCACACGCGCTTGAGGTTGGAGTCGGCGGCGTAGTGGAGGAAGTGGCGGCCAACTGCGGTGGAGCCGGTGAACGCCAGGACGTCGACATCGGGGTGGAGGCCGAGGGCTCGGCCGGCCACGGGTCCGTTGCCGGCCACGACGTTGAGCACGCCGGGCGGCAGTCCGGCCTCGGTGGCGATCCGTCCCAGCAGCAGGGCGGAGAGCGGAGAGTTCTCCGACGGCTTGAGGACGACCGTGCATCCGGCCGCCAGCGCGGGCGCGACCTTCCAGCCGGCCAGGGTCAGCGGGAAGTTCCAGGGCACCACGGCCCCCACCACACCGGCGGGCTCCCGGGTGACCAGGGCGAGGGCGTCCGGTGCGGTGTGCGGGGATGAGTCAGTGAGTTTGTCGGCCAACTGGCCGTACCAGCGGAAGGTGTTGATGACCGCCCGCAGTTCGATGTCGTGGGCGTCCGTGATCGGTTTGCCCATCTCCAGGCTGACGGTGAGGGCGAGTTCGGCACGCCGTTCCTCGAGGAGTTCGGCGATGCGTACCAGGACCCGGCCGCGGTCGGCGGGCGCCGACCGCGGCCACGGCCCGCTGTCGAAGGCACGGCGAGCGGCGGCCACGGCGGCGTCGATCTCGGCGGCACCACCGTCGGCGACCTCGGTCAGCAGCTGACCGTCGCGGGGCGAGACGACGCCGAAGACGGTGCCGCCCCCGGCTTCCTCGGCGCCGTCGATGTGGTGCGTGCCGGGGAGCTCGATCGCCTTCGCGCGGCGGAGCCATTCGTCGTGGGTGACAGCGGACATGCGGTCCTCCAGACCACGTTTGATACCGGATGAAATGTCTACGCCGATGCCCGGCTGCGGCGCCCGAACCGCTCGTTGGCCGCTCCCAGCGCCATCACCAGGGGAACCGACATCGCGAGCCACACGGCCGTGCTCGTCTCACCGCCGATGAGGGTGGTGAAGTTCTCCAGGATGAGCCAGATGGCTCCCGCGAGGCCGAGCGCGCCGAGCGCCGGCGCGATCAGGGTGTTCCACAGGCGTGCGTCCAGACGTTCACGATGGAAGAAGACGACCACGGACACCGAGGTCAGAAGGTAGAGCAGCATCATCGCCAGGACGGCGAGCCCGCTGAACCACGAGAACAGGGTCAGGACCGGGTCCTTACCGGCCAGCGCGAAGGGTACGACCAGGGCGAGTGCCACGACGGTCTGCACGCACCCGGCCACCCAGGGGGAGTGCCGGGTGTTGAGCGTGCACAGACGGCGCGGCAGCTGACCGTCACGGCCGAGGGAGAACAGGTAGCGGTTGGCGGAGTTGTGGAAGGTGAGGATGCCGGCGAACAGAGAGGTGGCGAGCAGGACGGGGAGGACATCGTTGGCCCAGCCGCCGAACTGCGCGGCGATCGGCGCGAAGACGAATCCGGCCGAGTCGCCGCTTGCCAGCGCCTTCCCGGCGGCCTGGGGGGCCTTGGAGGCGCCGTAGGCGGAGATCAGCATCCAGGAGGTGAGGGCGAAGAAGCCGGTGACCACGAGGACCGAGAGGTAGGTGGCCCGCGGGACGGTCTTCTTCGGCTCCCGCGCCTCCTCGCCGTAGATGGCGGTGGCCTCGAAGCCGAACATGGACGCGACGGCGAACATCACGGCGACGCCCGGAGCCCCCTGAAGGGCCGCTGACGGGGAGAAGCTGTCGGCGACCCCGAGGCCCTCCGGCCCGCCGCCCTTGAACAGGGTGACCAGACCGAACAGCAGCAGGATGCTGAACTCCGCCGTGACGAACACCGCCAGCACCTTGGCGCCCATCTCGATTCCGGTGACTCCCAGAACCTGCACCACCAGCATGGTGATCACGGCCCACACCCACCAGGGCAGGTGCAGACCCGTGTGGTCGGCGACGAGGCCGGCGACGATCGAGCCGTAGAGGCCGTACATGGCCGCCTGGATGACGCAGTACGAGAACAGGGCCACGGCCGCGCTGCCCGCGCCCACGGTCCGGCCGAGACCGGTACCGATGTACGTGTAGAAGGCGCCGGTGTCGACGACATGGCGGCCCATGGCGACGAAGCCGACCGAGAACAGCAGGATCATCGCCCCGGCCAGCACATAGGCGGCGGGGGTGCCGGCCCCGTTGCCGATGGCCACGGAGATCGGGGCCGCCCCGGCGATACCCGTGAGCGGGGCCTGAGCGGACAGGACGAAGAAGAGGATGCCCAAAACGCCCAGGGCATTGGGCTTGAGTGTGGCTGCGGTGGATGCGTCCCGCACGGTCCGCTGGGCGGAGACCGTCTGACTGTCCACTCGGATCACCTGCCAGATAGGGGAATGGTCGTTTCAGGCCAAACGAGTTGCCCCATCGTGCGGGCGGAACTATCCGTTTGACAAGGGGTGAGGGGCGGAGAATCCCCGACGCCCGAAGATTCCTGCGATGCCGTGATCCACGGGCACGCTCCGGCCGCGATCCGGCCCGGAGCGGGCGCGGTCCGCGGTCGGAGCGGTCACGTCGGAGCGGTCACGGTCCGCGATCGAAGCCCACGCCGTGGGCGGTGGGAGCGGCTCGATCCGGCGGGGTCGCCTCAGTCGTCGCCCCGCTGCTCGGCGAGCCCGTCCAGCAGGGTGCGCAGCTGCGCGAGGGCCTCCTCGGTGACCTCGCGCTCACCGAACACCAACTGGTGCAGCACGAGGCCCTCCAGGGCAGCGAAGACCAGCCGGTACAGGCCCCGGTCGACCGGGCGGGACAGCATCTGCGACAGCTCGCGCCGGGTGGCGTCGAAGTACTCCTCGTACAGGCCGCGCAGGTGCGGCAGCAGCTCGGGGCGGCGCCGCGCCTCCAACAGCAGCTCGTACTGGAAGGCCTGCAGGTCCGGCCCGGACTCGACCATGTCCGCGAGGCCGGCCGAGAAGTCCGCGACCTTGCCCGTCCCGGGCTCGAGGGCGCTGCTCCGGAGAGAGGAGCGGACGGCGTGGGCGAGCGCCTCCTCGATCAGCGCGTCACGCGACCCGAAGTGGTGCACGACGAGCCCGTGGGTGACCCCGGCCTCCTCGGCGACGGCCCGGTAGGTGAGCTTGCGCAGCCCACCGCGGGCCACCACCCGCACAGCGGCCTCCAGCAGTGCCGCCCGGCCCGCCCCGTAATTCCTCACGCGCTTGCGGGGGCGGCGCTCACCGGCGGGCTCTGCGGGATCGGTCATGGTCCCGACCCTACCGACGCCGCCCGGCTCAGCGCCTGGGCGGCCTGATGCCACGGAATTCCCAGTCGCCACCGAGCGCGGTGGACAGGACCTCCTCGGACTCCGTCGGCTGGGCACCGACGTCGGTCCGGACGGGAGTCGGGCCGGTGACGATGTGGTTGGTGAGCCGGCCCAGGCCCTCGACCTCGACCTCGACGACGTCGCCCGGCCGCACGGGCCGGGAGTTGGCCGGGGTGCCGGACAGCAGCACATCGCCCGGGTAGAGGGTGATGGTGCGCGCGATGTCCGCCACGAGGTAGTGCATGTCCCACTTCATCTCGTCCGTGGAGCCGTCCTGCACCACCTCGCCGTTGACGTACGTGCGCAGGCGCTTGCCGTGGAAGTCCCAGTCGGTGACCAGGCCCGGGCCCAGCGGGCAGAGGGTGTCCGAGCCCTTCACCCGCAGCATGGACCCGGCGTCGGTGTCGCGGAAGTCGTGCAGACCGTAGTCGTTGGCGACGGTGTAGCCGGCGATGTACTCCCCCGCCTCGGCCGGGGAGATGTTGCGCGCCGTCCTCCCGATGACGATGGCGACCTCGCCCTCGTAGTTGAGCCACTTGCAGCCCTCGGGGCGGACGACCGCGCCCTGGTGGGAGTTGAGGGCGGAGGTCGGCTTGTGGAAGTAGGTCGGGGTGTCGGGCAGGTCGATGCGGAACTCCTCGACCCGGCTACGGTGGTTGAGGTGGACGGCTATCACCTTGGAGGGGACCACCGGCGGCAGGTGCTGGGCGCCGTCGGACTTCACACGGCGGCCGTCGCCGGCGACGAGCTCGTCGCCCTCGACGGTGACCTGGACGGCGGCGCCGTCGAGCAGGATGCGGCGGTACTCGGGCATGCGGGCTCCTAGATGCGGCTGTGCGGGGTGCGCTGGGCAACGGGTGCGGGCAGGCCGGTGCCGGTCCAGCCCTCGGCGGGACGGTCGAACCACAGGTGGACCTGTCCGGTGCCGATGGAGTTCTCGTACTCGCCGTACTGGCGGGCCCTGGCGACGCACTCCTGCTCACCGAGGGCGCCGGCCATCATCAGGTAGTGGAAGAACCTGGCCTCGGGCTTGAACTTCCAGAACTCGTCCATGGTGTCGAGGACCTTGTCGTGACGGCCCTCCTTGAACCAGGCGATGCGCTCGTGATCCGCCTCGCGGGCCTCCGGCGTGAAGATGTGCACCGGGTCGCTGGCCTCGTGGTCACGCAGTTCGCGCAGCGGCCAGAAGGTGTGCGAGAGGGCACCGGAGGCGATCAGCAGGACCCGGCGGCCGGGAGTCGCGGCGATGCCGTCCGCCAGGGCGCGGCCGAGCCGCAGGTGGTCCTCCATGTCACCGGTCTGGCAGACGCCGATGGTCACCCACCGCTTGTCCGGCAGTCCCTCGCCGAGGAACTTCCAGAGGTTGATGGTGGCGTAGTAGACCGGCAGGTAGTCGTCCTCGATCGCGGTGATCCAGGTGCCGTGCCGGTCGGCGAACCGCGCGACGTTGCGGGCGAGTTCGGGGTCGCCGGCAAAGTCGTACGGCATACGGCACATGCCGCGCGGGAGCTCCTCCGACGTGAACAGCCCGGCGCGCCGCTGCTGGGCCGTCACGACGAACTCGACCGTGGTGGCCCAGTGCGAGTCGAGGACGACGACGGTGTCGTAGTCGTCCCGTTCGAAGACCTCCTCACGGAGCCGGCGCAGGCCCGTGACGAGGGTGATCTCCTTGCCCTCGTTCAGTGCCAGCCGGTCGGCCTCGGGCAGCACGATGGTGGGGACGTGGGCGAGCAGGCCCGCCCCGACGATCTCACCCATGGTCGTTCCATCCCTTCGGGGCGGTGACGGTGTTCTTCAGGTCGCAGTAGAAGTCGAAGCTCCAGGTGCCGCCCTCGCGGCCGACGCCTGAGAGGCGGGAGCCGCCGAACGGTGCCTGCAGGTCGCGTACGAAGAAGCAGTTGACCCAGACGGTGCCGGCCACGAGCTGCGCCGTGACACGTCCGGCGCGCTCGCGGTCGCCGGTGGCGAGCGTGGCGGCGAGTCCGAAGCGGGTGTCGTTGGCGAGACGGACGGCCTCTTCCTCGGTGGCGAAGGTCTGGAGGGTCAGTACCGGGCCGAAGACCTCCTCCTGGACGATCTCGGAGTCCTGGGCGACATCGGTGAGCAGGGTCGGCGCGTAGTGAAGGCCGTCCCCGCGGTGGCCGCCGATGACGGCGCGGGCACCGGCCTCGACAGCCCTGCGCACGAACCCGTCGATCTTCTCCACCTGGCGGGAGTGGATGTTGGGGCCGATGTCCGTGGCCTCCTCGCGCGGGTCGCCCTGGTTCAACCGGGCCGCCCTCTCGACGAATCGGCGCGTGAACTCCTCGGCGATCGGCTCCTCGACCAGCAGGCGGGTGCCCGCGAGGCAGACCTGCCCCGCGTTGTCGTACTGCTCCACCGCGAGGTCCACGGCCAAGCCGAGGTCGGCGTCGGCGAACACCAACAGCGGCGATTTCCCGCCCAGTTCCAGGCTGAGCGGGGTCAGGTTCGCGGCGGCGGACGCGGCGATCCGCTGGGCCGTCGGCACCGAGCCGGTGAAGCTGATGCGGCGTACGTCCGGATGGGAGGTGAGGGCGTCGCCGATCTCGGCGCCGTAGCCCTGGACGACGTTGAGGACTCCGGCGGGCAGCCCGGCCTCGGCGGCGATGTCGGCGAGCAGCGAGGCGGTCAGCGGGGACCACTCGGCCGGCTTGAGGACCACGGTGTTGCCGGCGGCGAGGGCAGGCGCCACCTTCCACGTGGCCAGCATCAGCGGGGCGTTCCAGGGCGTGATCAGCACGCACGGGCCCGCCGGGTCCCAGCTCACGCGGTTGGTGTGGCCTCGGGTCTCGAAATCCTCGTGCTCCAGCTTCAGCAACCAGTCGGCGAAGAAACGGAAGTTGTGCGCCACGCGCGGCATCACGCCCCGGCGGTGGGAGCGCAGCAGGGCGCCGTTGTCGGTGGTCTCGACGATCGCGAGATCCTCGAGGCGCTTCTCGACGCCGTCGGCGATGGCGTGCAGGATGCGGGCGCGCTCGGCGCGGAAGGTGGCGGCCCAGGCCGGGAAGGCGGCCTTCGCGGCGGCCACCGCGGCCGCGGCCTCGGCTTCCCGTCCACGGGAGATCTCACCGAGGACCGTGCCGTCGATCGGTGAGACGTCCGCGAAGGTCTCTGCGGAGGCGACGCGCTCGCCGCCGATCCAATGCCGGGTGTCGACGGCGGTCCCGGCGACGGTGATGGTGTGGTCGGTCATGTCCGGTCTCCAAGTCCTCTGTGCTGGGGGTGTTCACTCGGCGCCGGACGTCCCGGACTCCAGCAGGCGACCGCCGTCCCACACCACGCCGACCTGGCGGTAGTAGGCGGCGATCGGCTCGTGGATCTCCAGCCGGGCCAGTTCCTCGGTGGGTGCCTCGAACAGCTCCAGCTCGGCGTCCCCGACCCACGGCGTGCCGCCTTCGAAGGAGGCGGCACCGGACTCGATCAGTTCGTCGAGGGCGAGGCCCTTGCCCTTCTCGATGGACGGCAGCCAGCGGTGGTGTGCCATGGGGTGCCCATTGACGAACCCATTGGTCGCCGACGGCTCCCTCAGGGTCACCACCGCCTGGGCGAGCCGCCGGTCGCCGGCCGCGAGGGTGGCGCCGAAGCGGGCGCCCGCCTCGATGCGCGGCGCCGGCCCGTACGAGTGCGGGCGGGTCTGGTGGATCGAGCCGAGCTTCTTCGGGTAGCCCTGGTGCAGTCCCCGCGCGATCGCGAAGTCCTTGTCGACCCAGATGTGAACGCACCGCGAGTACGTCTGTCCCCGGTACCTGCACCTCACGACCGCGAAGGCCTCCTTGTACTGGGAGCGCACCGGGTCGAGCAGTTCCTCCCCCGATGCCGAACAGGACTGCCAGTCAGCCCAGATCAGCGCCACGGCACCCGGGTCGTCCTCGGCCAACTCCAGTGGCTTCGGGAGCAGTTCGCGAACGCGCGCGGGGTCGGTGCGGTACTCGACGGTGAGCAGGTCGCCGGAGTAGCGCCACGGGGGCGAGGGAATCAGCGACGAGGCGCCGGTCGCCGACTTGGGGTGGAAGTAACCGCGGACGGTGGTCATGTCGGGGTTCCTTAGGCGGTGAGGGCGGGCTGCTGGAGCAGTTCGGCTCGGTGGCGGGCGGCGGCGGACGCGACGGCCTGGCCGCCGAGGGCGACGACGCCCACCAGCCGGCCGCCGGAGTGGTAGCCGACGAGGACGTCGCCGTCCGGGTCTCCGTCCAGGACGCGGACGTCGTCCTTGCCGAGCACCGGCGCGCCGAAGGACTGGAGGCGGAAGTCGTGCTGGTCGCTCCAGAAGGTGGGAAGCGGCGCGAAGGGGGCCGAAGCGGCCTCGGTCCCGGTGAGATGGGCGACAAGGACCTTCGCCGCGTGCTTCGCGGTGTCGGTAGGGATGCTCCAGTGCTCCACGCGGCGGGGCACGCCGTCGTAGCGGGCATTGGGGAAACGGGCCACGTCGCCGACCGCCACGGTCTCGGGGCGGCCCCCGACGCGCAACTGCTCGTCGGTCAGCACACCGTCGCTCAGATCGAGGCCGTTGCCCTCCAGCCATTCCGTGTTGGCGATCGAGCCGACCGACTCGACGACCACATCCGCGGACAGCACGGTCCCATCGCTCAGCACGACGCCGGTGACCCGGTCCTCGCCCTCGAAGCCGGCGACACCCGTGCCGAGCGCGAAGCGCACTCCCCGCCTCTCGTGCCGCTCGAGCAGGGCGCGGGCGAGAAGTTCACCGAGTGGGCCCACCATCGGCAGGGGCAGCGGATCGACGACGGTCACCTCGACGGCCCCGAGGCCGAGTGCCGTGGCGGCGACCTCGCAGCCGATGAAACCGGCGCCGACCACGACCACGCGTACGCCGGGCCGGGTCAGTGCGTCCCGCAGCCCCTGGGCGTCGGCGATGGTGCGGACGGTGTGGCGGCCCTGGAGCGGACCGGGGCAGCGCAGCCGCCGGGGCCGCATGCCGGTGGCGACGACGAGGCCGTCGTAGGGGAGCGTCTCGCCGCCGCCGAGCTCGACGGTCCGCTCCCGGAGGCAGGCCGCGACGACCCTCGTGCCGAGACGCCAGTCCACGTCCGCCACGCTCCCGCGCGGGCGGAAGGCCAGGGACTCGAAGGGCGCCTTGCCGGCGAGGACCTCTTTGGACAGCGGGGGTCGGTTGTACGGCATGTGGGGCTCGTCCCCGACGATCGTGATCGCCCCGGTCCAGCCGGCGCCTCGCAGCTGCTCGGCGGCGCGCAGGCCGGCCATGGAGGCGCCGGCCACGACGATGCGGGCGCTCATGCTCACGCCTCGATCCGGATGGCCTGGAGCGGGCAGACGTCAGCGGCCTCCTCGACCTCCTCGCGGAGCGCGTCGTCCGGGTCGCTGACGTAGGCGAGACGCCCGTTCTCGTCGAGCTGGAAGACGTCGGGCGCCGCGAAGACGCACTGGCCGTGGTCCTGGCACTTGTTCATGTCGACGACGACCTTCATGGCCGGTCCTCCTGGTGGTGAGGGCGTCGGAGCGGGGATACGCGAAAGGGAGAGGGGCCCGGCTGGGGGCCGGGCCCCGGCCACAGGGGTGCGGATGACCGCACCCCCAACTCGTTTGGCTTCAAACAACATAGGAAGCGGCCGGACCCTGGTCAATAGCTATCCGGATGGATAAATTTTTGAGACCACCCCCTTGCGGGAAAGCGACGGGCGTTCCTACCGTTTGACATCAAACGACTGCGTCGGGGCTCTCCACTGCCGACCCCGCATCGACGCCCGCCACCCCCAGGCCTTCGAGGGCCGGGAGGGGCCGCCCCCCTTTTTCGTCCGCCCGAGGAGACATCGGTGAGCGCATCCGACACCCCACCCGTCCGCCGGCACCAGGACCGGCTCGCCGCAGAGGGCATCGATGTGGTCCGGGTGACCTACCCCGACCTGATCGGCACCGACCGTGGCCGCGACGTCCTGCTGGAACATCTGCCCTCGGCGTGCGAGCACGGACTCGCCTTCTGCAAAGCCGTCTACCACACCAGCCCGCAGGGCGATGTCGTGCCGGTCCCGGGCGGACTGGACGCCGGCCTGCCCGACGTCTGCGTACGGCCCGACCTCGACACGCTCGTCCCCCTGCCCTGGGAACCAGGGGTCGCCTCCTGTCTGGGCGACGTCACGGACCCGGCCACCGGGCTCCCCGCCCCCGAGTCCCCCCGAGACCTGCTGCGCACGGTCCTCGCCCGGTGCGCCGAGCACGGACTGCGGCCGGTGGTCGGCCCGGAGTTGGAGTACTTCCTGTGCGACCCGGCACCCGACTCGCCCCAGGGCTGGCGCCGCTACACCGACGCGCTCGGCTGCGTCTACACCTCCGGACTGCGCGCCGACCCCGACAACCACCTGCTGCGCGTCCTGCGACTGCTGCGCGACCTCGGCATCGGCGTCAGCAACGGCAACCACGAATTCGACGGCGCCCAGTTCGAGATCAACCTGACCCACACGGGCGCCATGGAGGCCGCCGACCGGGCCTTCCGCTTCAAATCGGCGGTCAAGGAACTGGCACGCAAGGAGGGCAGACTCGCCACCTTCATGGCGAAACCCTTCAACGACGCGGGCGGCTCGGGTTTCCACCTCCATCTGTCATGCGAGGCCGATGACGCGGAAGGCGTCCGCAACGCCTTCGACGACCCCTCCGGCGCGTACGGCCTGTCCGCCACCGCGCGCCACGCCGTGGCTGGCATCCTGGCCCACGCGCCGGCGCTCGCCGCGCTGGCCAACCCGACCGTCAACTCCTACAAGCGCTTCGGGCCCGACACCCTCGCACCCTGGCTGATCGACTGGGGCCTGGACAACCGCAGCGCCATGGTCCGCATCCCGCCCGAGCGCGGCGCGGGCGCCCGTCTGGAGGTACGGCTCGGTGACGCCAGCGCCAACCCCTATCTGCTGATCGCCGGGACCGTCGCGGCCGCGCTCCTCGGCGTCCTGGCCGGCGAAGAGCCCCCGGCACCGCTGGAGGGCTACGGCTACGACACGGCCAGGTCCGCCGTGCTGCCCACGAGCCTGCCCGCCGCACTCGACGCGCTGGAGGCGGACACCGCCCTCACCAACGTCCTCGGCAAGGCCTTCACCACTTCTTTCCTTTCCTACAAGCGGGACGAGGTCGAGCGCTTCGGGCGGCACGTCACCGACTGGGAGTTCACCGAGTACGCCTACCACCTGTGATGTCCGGGAGCCATCGATGACCGAAACCCTCGCCACCGTCAACGAGCCGATGCCGCTTGAGGACGTGGACCTCGCCGACCTCGACAACTTCACCGACGGGGTGACTCCCTGGCGGATGTTCCACACTCTGCGCCACCAGGACCCGGTGCACTGGCAGCCGGAGGAGGCGCCCAACTCCGGTTTCTGGGCGCTGACCCGGCACGAGGACATCGCCCGGGTGGACCGCGACGCGGAGACCTTCACCTCGACCAGGTTCGTCAATCTCGAGGAACTCGACGACGACCAGATCAAGAAGCGGGCGTCCATCCTGGAGCTGGACGGCGTCCGCCACCGTGCGCTGCGCAGTCTGATTCAGCGTCAGTTCGGTGCGGGCGTCATCAACAGCTACACCGAGTTCCTGCGCGGTCTGACGGCGCAGACGCTGGACGCGGCCTTGGCGAAGGGCCGATTCGACTTCGTCAAGGAGGTGTCCGCCGACTTCCCCATCAACGTGCTGGCACGGCTGCTGGACGTGCCGCCGGAGGACAACCAGCAGCTCATCGACTGGGGCAACCGCATCATCGGCAACACCGACCCCGACTACGCCGACGTCCTGCTGCACAGCGAGGAGAGCGAGAAGTACCGCGACCTGCCCTTCCGCTCCCCCGCCTCGCTCGAAGTCTTCGAGTACGGACGGGAGCTGGCCCGCAAGCGGCGCGGGGGCGACGGAACCGACCTGGTCTCGCGGCTCGTGAACCAGACCCCGCGCGACGGAGTCCCACTGTCCGCGCAGGACTTCGACAACTACTTCCTGCTGCTGGTCGTGGCCGGCAACGAGACCACGCGGCACACCATCACCCACTCGATGCTGGCCCTGATCCAGCACCCCGAGCAGCTCGCCCGACTCAAGGAAGACCCCTCCCTGATCCCGACGGCGGTCGAGGAGTTCCTGCGCTGGGCTTCGCCGGTGTACCACTTCCGCCGCACCGCGACCCGCGACGCCGAAGTCGGCGGCAAGCGGATCAAGGAGGGCGACAAGGTCGTCATGTGGTACGCGTCCGGCAACCGTGACGAGAAGGTCTTCGGCAACCCGTACGACTTCGACGTCACCCGGCAGAACAACGACCACGTCACCTTCGGCAAGGGCAGCCCGCACCTGTGCCTGGGCAACCTGCTCGCCCGTACCGAGATCCGGATCATGTTCGAGGAACTGATCCCGCGTCTGGCGGACATCCGTCTCACCGGCGAGGCCCCCCGGGTGCGGTCCAACTTCGTCAACGGGATCAAGCACCTGCCGGTCGAGGTCACCCTCGCCTGAGCGGCACGCGCACCGCCGGGAGGTCGGCCACGACGTCCCGGCGGTGACCCCCGGGCCCGGACGACCTCACTCCCCCCTCGCCCCGGGAGCCGGCACCGTGCGCAGACTGCGGCTGCGGCCGCGGAACTCGGCGATCAACTCGCCACCGCGCAGGACGCTGACGTCGTAGATGCCGCTGCGCCCGAACCGGGTGCGTTCGCGTGCCGTGTCGACGAGCACATCGCCCTCGTGGGCCGGGGCCACGAAGTCGATGTCGGCCGCGGCAGCGACCGTCACGGGGCCGTGGCTGTTGCAGGCACAGGCGAAGGCGGTGTCCGCGAGGAGGAAGAGATAGCCGCCGTGGGCGATCCCGTGACCGTTGACCATGTCCGATGTCACGGTCATGCGCAGCACAGCGGTCCCGCGGCCGTGCTCCAGCAGCTCGATGCCGAGCCGCCGCGAGGCCTTGTCCTCGGCGAACATGGCCTCCGCCGCGGAGTCCCGCGCAGATGACATCCCACTCACCACCCCAGGCGCCGAACGAACATTCGGTCAGCATAGTCGACCTGGCCGCCTGCGACCGGGCGGATGCCGCGTTGTCCGCCGGGCGCGAGGGACCGTGCCGTACGGGCTACGGCCGCACCAGGCAGGGCCGCTTGCTGTCGAAGGCCCATCCCTGGACGAGGTACTGCATGCCCACGGCGTCGTCGCGGTCCGACAGCGCCTTGTGCAGGTAGAGGTCGTGGGCGGCCATGAGCCGGTCCCGGTCGAGCCGCACACCGAGGCCGGGTGTGTCGGGAACGGCGACCTCGCCGCCGGTGATCCGTGGCGGCTCGGCGGTGAGGCGCTCCAGCCCCTCCTGCCAGATCCAGTGCGTGTCCAGCGCGTTGTACTCGCCGGGGGCCGCGGCTCCGCAATGGGCCATCATGGCCAGGGAGATGTCGAAGTGGTTGTTGGAGTGGCAACCCCACGTCAGCCCCATGGCGTTGCACAACTGGGCCACTCTCACCGACCCCTGCATGGTCCAGAAGTGCGGATCGGCGAGCGGGATGGAAACAGACTGGAGCGCCAGCGCATGGGTGAGCTGGCGCCAGTCGGTCGCGATCATGTTGGTGGCCGTGGGCAGCCCCGTGGCCCGGCGGAACTCCGCGAGAATCTCCCGGCCGGAGTACCCGCCCTCGGCCCCGCAGGGGTCTTCGGCGTAAGCGAGGGTGCCGACGAGCGGACGGCACAGCTCGACGGCCTCCCGCAGGGACCACGCGCCGTTCGGGTCGAGGGTGATCCGGGCCTCGGGAAAGCGCTCCTTGAGCGCGCGGACCGCCGCGACCTCCTCGCCGCCCGGCAGGACACCGCCCTTGAGCTTGAAGTCCCTGAATCCGTAGTGGTCCTGGGTGGCCTCGGCCTGCCGGACGATCGCCTCAGGGGTGAGCGCCTCCTCGCGGCGGATCCGATACCAGTCCACGGAGGCGTCGGGTTCGCGGACGTACTCCAGGTCCGTGCGGTCGGGGTCGCCGACGTAGAAGAGGTAGCCGAGGACGCGAACGGAGTCGCGCTGCTTCCCGTCGCCCAGCAGAGCGGCGACGGGTACCTCCAGATGCTGCCCGAGGAGGTCGAGCAGCGCCGACTCGACGGCGGTGACCGCGTGCACCGTCGTGCGCCGGTCGAAGGTCTGCTCGCCGCGGCCGCCGGAATCCCGGTCGGCGAACCGGTGGCCCATCGCGCGCAAGACGCGTCGGTAATCGCCCACACGCG
Source organism: Streptomyces sp. NPDC001156 (assembly GCF_053598275.1). Classification (NCBI taxonomy): domain Bacteria; kingdom Bacillati; phylum Actinomycetota; class Actinomycetes; order Kitasatosporales; family Streptomycetaceae; genus Streptomyces; species Streptomyces sp. NPDC001156. The sequence goes on from NZ_JBSFJX010000009.1 coordinate 57,704, forward strand.
CGCCGACGACCAGCGGTTCGGCCTCGCGCAGGGTACGCGTGATGCCTTCCCCGCCGGGGACCTCGCCCAGTCCGGTACGTCCTTCGGAGTCCTCGACGACAACGACGTTGCGGGTGAAGTAGGGGCCGTGGGCGCCGGAGAGGTTGAGCGCCATGGAGTCCCGGCCGGCGACCGGGTACACGGAGAACGAGGTGACGACCGGTTGGCTCATATCGTCCTCACATACAGATGCCGTCTACCCATGTAGACAGAGGTTAGGTGGAGAAACCACCGAGGTCAATGGGCGCCGGTGATCATCGCGACGCCCGCTCAGCCGGGTGGTGTCAGGATGTCGGCGTCACCCGGATACCGACCGTCCCCTGCTCACCCCTCCGCAGCCGGCTGCCCAGGAGGGTGAGGCGGCCGAGGATGCCGTACTTGCGCGCGATCAGCTGCCGGTAGCGGGCCGTGGCGGGGGCGTCGGTCAACTCGGCGGTGGCCGGGACCTGATCGCCGGTCGGGTTGCCGCGCACGTCGCAGGGCCCCACGAGGACATCGGCGCGGGCCCGGATCCGCTTGACCTTCCAGGAGTCCGCGGTGGTCCACACACCGAGCGCGTCACCGTCCCGCACCACCCAGACCGGGGTGGCGACCCCGGTGCCGTTCTTGCGGTAACTGGTGATCAGCAGATATTTGCCCGTCGCGAGCCGGTCCAGGGAGGCATCGTCCATGGGCCGCAGTCTAAGAGTCATCACGTATTGCTGTGATGTCCGTCCGGTGCCTGTGCGGAACTGCCGCGCCTGGGTGATGCGCTGTCCGTACAGCCGGCTGTTCCGACGTGGGCCTTGTGCCGCTTGTTCGCGGGTCGGGTCTCATTCGGGGTTGGTCCGGTACCAGTTGGTGGCGTTTTGCCGAGCAGAGGTCCTCGGCCGGGTGTTTCCGGCTTGGGGCTGCCGCGTGGATGCGGCCCTGGGTGAGGCGGGCACCGCGCTGCGGTTGACTCGACAGACACCTCACGATGCCAACGCGTCAAGCTGCGGCGGCCCGTTCGGTGGGGAACGCCGTGGCCTCGTCGAACAGCTTGCGGTGCTGGAGGCAGTGGTAGAGCTGGCCGATCATGCGGTTGAAGAGGTTCCTCTGGGCGGCCGCGTGCCAGTCGCCGACCTCTCTGCGGCGCCGGTAGTGGGCGTTGGCCCCGGCGGCCGCGCGCCGCTCGGCCCGGGTCTGCTGCCGGCTCGAAGACCACGAGATCCAGCGCCAATGCCGACGCAGAGACAACGCGATCAACCACGCCGCCGCAGGCGTCGGCGCGCTCCCCAAACTGAAGCTCGACATCCGGTAAGCAAGTCAGCAACCACGGTGAGACAGGTCCCCCCTGCAATAGGTGACGGGTCTTAGGCACCTCGCGGCCCGGCACGGCATCGCACGGGGGCGCCGGTACGGGTGTACGGCCGTACCGGCGCCGGGATACGCGAAGAGCAGCGTCAGGACAGCTGGCCGCCGTAGTCGGGCAGCTTGAAGGTGCGCTCTGCGTGGCCGCCGACCAGGTCGCTGTCATTGTTGCCGACGTTGGCGATGATCGTGTAGCCCTTCGCCTCGATCTCCGCGCGCTTGGCGGTCTTGTACGCGCTGACCTCGTCGAACAGGTCCGGCAGGTCACGCACGTACAGCCCGTCGACCGGGTAGCCCACGGTCTTGAGGTTCCACTCGGTGAGTTCCTCGATGATGCCGGGGCGCGCGGTGACGAAGAAGACGGAGACGCCGCGGGACTTGGCGTACTTGGCCAGGTCCAGCGAAGGCTTCACCGCCGGAGTGGGCAGTTGGTACCAGGGGTGGAAGTACGTCTCCAGCGTGGTGTTGTCGATGTCGAAGACGATCGCGAGCTTCTGCCCGGCGGCGTTCGCGGTGCGCTGCTGGACGTACGGCCGCGCCTGGTCGATGACGGCCTTCACGTCCGCCTGCCAGGTGACGTAGTCGACGGCGGAGGACTGTGCCGTCGCCACGCTCACGGTGGTCTTGGCGGGAGCCGCCGAAGCCGTCTGCGCGGCGGCGACCGTGCCGCCGATGCCCAGCGCCACGACCGCCGATACCGCGCCGATCCGGCGCCCCACACCCGGTCTTGTCATGCCGGTCCCTTCTCTCGCGTCCAACTCGCTTCAGATCGGCGGCAGTTCCTCGACCGCCGCCGCGCCCGACATGCTCACGTCCAAGAGTGGACGACAGACCACCGAGAAGTTACTCCCCGGTAGACAGTTACTCGCGAGTAGATCCGGACAGGGGCGCTCACCTGGCCAGAAGGGCCAGGAACCGCCGTGCGAAGAGATAAGCGTCACCCGGCCAGCGGGCGGAGAGATAGCGGCCGTCCTCCACCACGAAGGCATGCCTGTCGTCGGTGGCGGAGCCGCGCCGGGTGAGCACGCGGGGCCCGCGCTCGAACCGCGCCCCCGGCCCGGTGAGCGCCGAGCGCACCTCGTCCTCCACGTACGCCGGGTACGTGCGGTAGTAACGGCCAAGACGCCAGGCCGTGGTGAGGTACGCGGTGCGCTCCATGTACTTCGGCAGACAGGTGGTACGGCGGCCGGCCAGCACGCTGCGCCCGGTTCCGCCGTCAGGCGTCCGCGCAAGGACCAGGACGCCGTGGCAGATCGCACCGACCGGCCGCTCGAGCGCCCAGAACCGGGCGACCTGCCGCCGCAGTTCGCCGGAGCCGAGGTACTGCCGCATGCCGGGAGCGTGACCGCCCGGCAGCAGCAGCCCGTCGAACTCCGTCACGTCCAGATCCGCCCAGGACACCGTGGCCGCGAACTCCGGCGCCCGCGTGAGCTCTTCGTAGAACCGTACGGGCTCCGGCGCGGTGCCGAGCCGGCCGAACAACACTCCCGTCAGCAGCCGGGGGTCGGCGGCCGGACGGGTGCCGGCCCGCTCCGTCGCGAGGACGACCTGGTGGCCGGCATCGGTCAGCAGCCGCCAGGGCACCGCGACCTCGGTGACGTCGAAGTCGTGGTCCGGCACCGGCATCAGTACGCGCATGCGCTCATCATGGCAGGGTGGTCTCGTGTCCATGGCAGCACGACCCGCTGCATGGACCGCTGTCCGGGCACGCACATGTGCTGCTCGTCGAGAAGTCCTTCTTCGTCGTCGACAGGATGGTGGACCTGCTGCTCGACGATCCCGCGGCGGCCCTCGTCCTCTTCCGCGAAGGTTGCGACCGTTTCGGCGACGAGCAGTGGCGGCGCTTTCTGGAGGCGGCCAACGAGCTGATGCGGGTCAAGAGCGGCGACGAGCCGGGGGCTCCCGCCGATTCCTTCTTCCGCGTGGTCGACGCCCTGCACAGGGCGCATCCGCACGACGACGCCGACGAGATCCTCGGCCTGCTGGGCCGGACACGGGAGCGGGCCCGGGCGCATCGCGCGCGGGTCGTGAAGAACCCGTCGATCGTGCCCGCGCTCAACCTCTTGGTTCCGGCGATCCTCGGCACGGCGGCGTACTGGCGGGCAGGCGGGCGGCCCGTCTCGCTCGTCCACGACGAGCAGAACGTGCTCACCGCGCAGCGCATCGCCTGGATCGAGGAGACGGCCCGGCTCCACCGGCTCCGGCTCGTCGACTCACGGCTGGACCCACGGGTGCAACTCGCCGACTTTCTCGCCGGGATCGCCCGGAAGATCGCCTCGGACGAGCTGAACGGACGAGGTGAATCCACGCTGACCGAGCTGTTGCGGCCGTACGTGGACGGGGACTCGATGTGGGGCGACGAGCGCAGCGGCGTGCTGCTGGGGCCGTTCTCGGCATCGCCCACAGGGTGAGTTCCACGGCTCATCGCTGAACACCCCGGCGCGGCCGCACGTATGGAGTGGAGGCGCTCGACGACCGGAGTGCCCCGCGGTGGTGACGCCGTGCGTTCGCAGTTCGGGAGCCATGGATGAGGCATGCACGACGACGGATGGTCCGGCGGGGGGCACGCATCGCGGCAGCCGGCGGAGTGCTCCTGGGAGGACTGATGGTCACCCAGGCCCTGGCCGCCGAACCGTCCGGCGCGCAGACTCCCGACAGCACATCGGTGCAGGTCGCCTCACGGACGGGTGCCGAACTGCTGGCAGGGCTCGGCGCCTCGCGCACCGCGGGCAGCTGGGTGGCCTCCGACGGCACACCCGTCGTGGCCGTGACGGACCGTGCCGCGGCCTTGCGCGTCACGGCGGCCGGGGCCCGGGCGAAGATGGTCGGCCACAGTATGGATCAGCTCAAGTCGGCTACGCAGGAGCTGAGTTCGGCGCCCAGGGTGGCCGGCACCGCCTGGGCCGTGGACTACCGGACCAACAAGGTCGTGGTAGAGGCCGACAGCAGCGTGTCCGCCTCAGACTGGTCCCGGTTGACCCAACTCGCCGATGGCATCGGCGACTTCGTGCACATGGAGCGCACCCAGGGCAGATTCACCACCCGGGTGAACGGCGCGCAGCCTATCTTCTCGACCAGTGGCCGCTGTTCGGCCGGCTTCAATGTGACCAATGGCCAGAGCGAGTTCATCCTCACCGCCGGACACTGCGGGCCCGGCGGCACGCTCTGGTTCTCCGACAACACGGGCCGCACGCAGCTGGGCCGGACGGTGACGTCGGAGTTCCCGGGCAACGGAGACTTCTCCCTCATCCGGTACGAGAACGGTCAGGAGACCCCCGGCGAGAACGTGGTGGCCATCGGCGGCGGTCGCGGTGTGCGCATCACGGCGTCCGGGGACCCGGTCGTCGGGCAGAAGGTCTTCCGCAGTGGCAGTACCAGCGGTCTGCGCGAGGGCGAGGTCACCGCGCTGGGCGCCACGGTCAACTATCCCGAGGGCACGGTCACCGGCCTCATCCAGACCACGGTGTGCGCCGAACCGGGAGACAGCGGCGGCCCGTTGTTCTCCGAGGGCATCGCGCTCGGGGTCACGTCGGGCGGCAGCGGGGACTGCCGGTCAGGCGGTACGACGTTCTTCCAGCCGGTGACGCAGGCGATGGCGGCGCTGGGTGTGCAGCTCACCGGGCAGTCGCCGGCGTCGGCGAGTGCGGGCGCCCAGACCTCAGGAGGTCCCGCGCCGTCCGACTCGCCCGCGCAGGGTGCGGCCATCGCGCCCGGCTCGGCGGCCCCCGGCCCGGCGGCTCCCGGCGCGGTCCAGGGGGTCGGGGTCACCGGTGCCTCCGACGGCTTCGTGGCACGGCTCACCGACCCGCGGAACGTCGGGCCGGGCCTTCTCGTCATCGCGGGCAGCCTCGTCGCCCTGGTCGCCACCCGCTACATCCGCACGGAACAGGAGCGCAACGCCTACCGCCGCGCCTACTCCGGCACTTGGGGCTGAGGCTCCTCAGGCACGGGTGCGCAGCGTCGGCGCCCGTGCCCGAGCGGCGTCGGACGGCGTGCTACGGCCGTTGCTGTTGAGAACGGCGGGTATCGAGGGAGACGGGGAGAGCGGCGGATCTGCCGAGCCGTCGGTCTTCCGAAGCGGGGAGCTTCACGCAGCGACCGGGCGGGCCCTCACGCCGCTTGCGTCGGGTCCGGCGAAGCCGCGGCCCACTCCTTGACGAGCCGCTCGTACTCCCGCCGCTCCTCCATGCTCAGCGTCCCGCCGCTCCGGAACCACAAGGCCCGGATCTCCTCGTTCACCTCGTCGGCGGAGCGTTCCGCCGCAGGTTGGGGAGTGGTGGACATGCCGTGAAGCATACGGGGCCCGGCGTGAAGGCGCTGTGAGTAATCAGGCATCTCCCGGCATTCCGGGCCGTGAAGCTGATCACTTCTCAGGAGGGAACAGGGACGCACCCACGTGGGTCGTACGCGGCCCGGCCGTGCACCAGGACGGCCGGGCCGCGGGTTCACATCAGGTGCCCGGCTTGCGGCCGTACACGAACACGTCGTCGCCGACCTTGAGCAGCGACCAGTACTTCTTGGCGTCGGTCGTGGTCATGTTGACGCAGCCGTGCGAGCCCGGCGGGTTCCACATGCTGAGACCGACGGAGTGGAAGGCCTGGCCGCCGTCGAAGAACTGGCTGTACGGCATGGGCACGTGGTAGACGCTCGACACATGGTCGATGTCCCGCCAGTAGATCTTCTTCAGTCCGGTGCGGGTCTCGTAGCCGTTGCGGCCGGTGCGTACCGGGACCGGGCCATAGACGAGCCGGCTGCCGTCCTGGATCCAGCTGAGCTGGAGCGTGAGGTTCACACACGCGATACGGCCCTTGTTGACGGGGCACTTCCCGTCCTTGTTGGGGTTCTTCCCGACGGCCTTCTGCTTGTTCATGAGGTCCATCACGCCCCAGGTGACGGGACCCGCGTAGCCGATGGCCGGGGTGATGCCGTGCTTGTTCTGGAAGGCCTGGATGGCCTTGCAGTCGGCGGCTGACTGCTTGCCGTCGACCGGCCGGCCGAGGAACTTCTCGACCTGCTTCTGATACGGGCCGGTACTCGTGGTGCAACTCGCGGCACCCGCGGGCGCGGCGCCGAGTGCGAGTGTGAGCGGAGTCACCAGTGCGGTGATGCCCAGTGCGACGGCTCCCCGTCTGCGTATGTCCCCCATGGCCGCCCTTTCGTCATCCGTGCGCGCCCCGAGCGGGGTGCTCTCCCCTGCCTAACAGGTTTCGTGTGATAGACCGGCACCGAGCCGCCCTGGTTGTAGCACGAATCACACTGCGACGAAACGGTGACATTCCACCGGGATCTCCCCTTCGCGGCGGTGTGCGGGGACATATGAGGGCCCCCGACCGTGATCGGGGGCCGATGCGGATCCGACCGCGGAGCGGAGAACAGGGTCGCGCTGATCGCCGGCACCATGCTGCCGGCCGGTGCGGCGGGCAGCGGAGTGGCGATGGCGGCACCCCCGCCACGGCTCCTCCCACCGTCCAGGCACAGCACCAGCATGGCCACAAGGACGACGACTGGGGCGACTGGGGCCACTGCGGCGACTGGGGCGGGTACGGACACCCTCCGGGTCCACGACCGGGTGCCGGTCCGCGGCTCAGGGCGCGGACCGGCACCCGGCGTCGCGTGCCGCTGCGGCCCGAGTGGCGGCGCAGGCCCGCGCCACCACCCGGGCGAGTACGGCTCAGGCGGCCTTGTCGGCCCGGCCCCGGTGAGTGCGCACGATGTCCGCGTACCGGTGCCCCGTGCCCTTGATCGTCCGAACCTGGGTGCGGTAGTCGACGTGGACGAGTCCGAACCGCTTGTCGTAGCCGTACGCCCACTCGAAGTTGTCGAGCAGCGACCAGGCGAAATAGCCGGCCAGCGGGGCGCCCTTGCGGGCCGCCGAGGCGCAGGCCGCGAGATGCCCGACCAGGTAGTCCTGGCGTTCGGGGTCGTCCACGGTGCCGTCGGGACGTACGACGTCGGGGAAGGAGGAGCCGTTCTCGGTGACGAACAGCCTGCGGGCGCCGTAGTCGTCGGTGAGGCGCAGCAGCAATGTCTCGATGCCGCTCGCGTCGATCTCCCAGTCCATGCCGGTGCGCGGCACTCCGGAACGGCGCACTGAGCGGACGCGGGGAGCCGGACCGGCCGGGTCGTCGGCGACGGTGGCCGGGAAGTAGTAGTTCAGGCCCAGCCAGTCCAGGGGTGCGGCGATCGTCTCCAGGTCGCCGGGGCGCTCGGGGAGTTCGACCCCGTAGACGTCGCGCATGTCCTCCGGGAAGCCGCGGCCGTGGACCGGGTCCAGCCACCAGCGGTTGACATGACCGTCCATGCGGTGGGCCGCGGCCTGGTCCTGGGGGCTGTCGCTGGCGGCGTGCACGGTGGACAGGTTGTTGACGATACCGACCTGGGCGTCCGGGGCGGCGGCGCGGATCGCCTGGACGGCCAGGCCGTGGCCGAGGAGCAGGTGGTAGGAGGCCCGGATGGCGGCGGTCAGATCGGTGAGACCGGGGGCCATCTTGCCCTCGAGGTGCCCGATCCAGGCCGAGCACAGCGGTTCGTTGAGCGTCGCCCAGTGAGTGACGCGGTCGCCCAGCCGCTCGGCGACGACCGACGCGTAGGCGGCGAAGTGCTCGGCGGTCTCCCGCTCGGGCCAGCCGCCCCGGTCCTGGAGCACCTGCGGCAGGTCCCAGTGGTACAGAGTGACCGACGGGGTGATGCCGGCCTCCAGCAGGGCGTCGACCAACTCGTCGTAGAAGGCGAGCCCCTTGGGGTTCACCGGGCCGTCGCCACCGGGGATCACCCGGGGCCAGGCGATGGACAGCCGGTAGGCGTTGGTGCCGAGTTGCTTCATCAACCCGATGTCCTCGCGCCAGCGGTGGTAGTGGTCGCAGGCGACGTCGCCGTTGTCGTCACCTGCGATCTTTCCCGGGGTGTGCGAGAAGGTGTCCCAGATCGAGGGCGAGCGGCCGTCCTCGTCGACGGCCCCCTCGATCTGGTACGCCGATGTGGCCGTGCCCCACAGGAAGTCGTGCGGGAGCGCGGCGAGGTCGATGCGTTCGGACACAGAAGTCCTCTCAGGAATAGGCGTGTCGGTCACTTCACGGCTCCGGCGGTGAGCCCGGTGACGAGGTAGCGCTGCAGCAGCAGGAAGCCGGCGACCACGGGGACGCTGACGACGAGCGAGGCGGCCATGATCTGGTTCCAGTAGACGTCGTTCAACGTCGAGTAGCCCTGCAGGCCGACGGCGAGGGTGCGGGTGGTGTCGTTGGTCATCACGGAGGCGAAGAGCACCTCGCCCCAGGCGGTCATGAAGGCGTAGACGGCGACCGCGACGATGCCGGGGATCGCGGCCGGTACGACGATCCGGAAGAGCGCGCCGAGCGGTCCGCATCCGTCCACCAGCGCCGCCTCGTCCAGATCGCGCGGCACCGAGTCGAGATACCCGATGAGCATCCAGATCGAGAAGGGCAGCGAGAAGGTGAGGTACGTGAGGATCAGCCCGCCGCGCGAGCCGAACAGGGCGATGCCGGTGGCGTTGCCGATGTTGACGTACAGCAGGAACAGCGGGAGCAGGAAGAGGATGCCCGGGAACATCTGGGTGGACAGCACGGTGACCGTGAAGACGCGCTTGCCCCGGAAGTCGTAGCGACTGACGGCGTACGCCGAGAACACCGCGATCACCACCGAGCAGACGGTCGCCGCACCCGCCACGATCAGCGAGTTCATGAAGTACTTGGCCAGCGGGACCGTCGACCAGATGTCGATGTAGGGGCGGATCGTCAGGCCGCTCGGCAGCCAGCGGAACTTCCCCGACACATCCGCGAGCGGCTTCAGGGAGCTGGAGACCATCACGTAGACCGGTATCAGGACGAAGCCGGTGAGCAGCGTGAGGAAGATCCGCCGGGACCAGAGGAAGGAGCGCGGCGGGGCCATCGGCGACCGGGGCGCACTGGGCGTGCGCGTCAGGCGCGGTGCCCGGATGGTGCTAGACATCGGCCGTCTTCCTTCCTCGGGAGGTCAGCAGCAGGTACACGCCCGTCACGACGAGCAGGAAGAGCAGCAGCAGCACGGACATGGCCGAGCCGGTGCCGAAGTTCCAGGTGACGAACGAGGCTTGGTAGATGTGGACCGAGATGAGGTCCGCGGCCTCGGGCGCGGCCCTGCCGAACAGGACGTACGGGGTGTTGAAGTCGTTGAACGTCCACAGGAACAGCACCAGGATCAGCACCTGGTTGACCGCGCGCAGCGACGGCAGGGTGATGCGGCGGATCTGCTGCCACATCCCGGCACCGTCGAGGGCGGCCGCCTCGTACAGCTCCCTGGGGATGTTCTGCAGACCGGCCATGACGATGAGGAAGGCGAAGGGCCACCCCTTCCAGACGGACACGACGAGCAGGGCGATGAAGCTGTTGTCGCCGATGAGCCAGAACGAGGGCTTGTCCGTGAGGTGCAGCTGGTCGTGCAGGACGTGGTTCACCAGGCCGTTGTCGTGCTGGAACATGAACACCCAGGTGATGACGGCGGCGTAGACGGGCAGCGCGTACGGCACGAGGAAGAGCGCGCGCAGCAGCCCGCGGCCGCGGAAGGTGTCCTGCATGTAGATCGCGGCCACGGTGCCGATCAGCCAGCACAGCCCCACCGACAGGAGGGTGAAGGCGACGGTGACGAGGAACGAGTGGAGCAGTGCGTCCCCCACGGGGGCGTTGAAGTCCACCGAGACCTTGTAGTTGTCCAGGCCGGACCAGGGGGCGTTGCCCCAGTCGCGGATGTAGAACTGCGTGAGCTCCTTGAAGCTCATCACGATGCCGATCACCATCGGCACCAGATGGACCAGGAGTTCGAGGATCAGGGCGGGCAGGAGCAGCAGGTAGGGCAGTGCGATGCGGCGGATCCGCCCGGTGCGGCGCGGGCCGCGCGCCGCACCGGGGGAGCTCTTCCGTACCGTCCGCTCGCCAGGTTCGGCGGAGGCGGTCGTGGTGGTCATGGCTGTGTCCGCGCTCACTTCGCCGGCATCTGCTGCTGGGCCTTCTGGAGTGCCGCCTTCACCGACTCGGTGGTCACCGGCCGTCCGGCCGCGGCGTCGGCGAACAGTCCCTTGACGGCCGTGCCGACCGTCGTCTCGAACTGGGACTCGTCGGCGACCTGCGGCAGCGCGGCGGCGCTGGTGGCAAGGGTGTTCTTGAGCACGGCGTTCGCCGGGCTGTTGAACGCGGCGTCCGACTGGGCGTTCTTGACCGGCGGGATGGAGCTGTACGCGGTGTTGAGGATCTTCTGCTCCGCGTCGCTGGTCATGAACTTCACGAACTGCGTGGCGCCGTCGAGGTTGTGCGAGTTCTTGAAGACAGCCAGGTTGATTCCAGCCACCATCGAGTTGACGTTCGTGCCCGTCCCCGGGGTGCCGGACTGCACGGGCACCGGGGCGATGCCGTACGCGTCCTCGCTCATGCCCTGCGACTTGAGGTTGGCGGAGGCGGACTGCCACAGGAGGATCGCCGTCTTGCCCTTGGCGAAGTCGCTCACCGACTGGTTCTGCGCGTACTCCGCGTTGCCCTGCGGGATGACCTTGTCCTTGGCCATGAGATCGACGTACTGCTTGACCGCGGCGACCACGCCGTCGCTCGTGAAGTCGGCCTTGCCGTCCGCGGTGAAGAAGTCTGCGCCGTGCTGCTTGGCGAAGACGAAGACGTGGTGGATGTTCTCCGAGACGTTGGAGCCCTCGGCGCCGAGGACCTGCTTGCCCTTCTGCTGGATCTTCTTGCCGTCCGCGACCAGCTCGTTCCAGGTGGCCGGGGGCTGGGAGATGCCGGCGTCGCTGAAGATCTGCTTGTTGTAGTAGAGCGCGTACGCCATCGAGTACAGCGGTACCGCGGCCGGGTCCTTGCCCTGCGCGCCCGTGGAGCCGAGCGCCGAGTCGACGAAGCGGTCCTTTCCGCCGATCTTGTCGAAGTTCTTGGCGTCCCACGGCAGCAGTGCCCCGGTGGCCTGCAGGGAGGCGCTCCAGGTGTTGCCGATGTTCAGCACGTCGGGGCCCTGACCGGACGTGGTCGCGGTGAGGATCCGGTTCAGCAGGTCCGACCAGGGGACGACCTCCAGCTTGACCTTGATCCCGGTCTGCTTCTCGAACTTGTCGAGCTCGGGCTGGAGGACCTTCTTGTCGACCTCGATGCTGGCGCCCTGGTTGGAGGCCCAGTACGTGAGCGTCTTCGGCGAGTCGTTGGACCCGCCGTTCGTCGACGAACCGCCTCCGCAGGCCGAGGCGGCAAGGGCGAGAGACAAGGTGACGGCGCCTACGGCCGCGGCTCGGATACTGCGCATGGCTCCTGGTGTCCCTTTCCGGGAGTCGAAACCCAGAGGAAGGCTGCGGCAGCGGCACACGTGCGGCCCCCGAAGCTCCTCATGGCTTAATTTAGGACGTGAGTTAAACCTCAACGGGTAGGTACGTCAAGGGTTCTCACACCCCTCGCGGAATCCGGTTTCAACTCTTGATGCATCCGTACGACGGCTGAGGCATTCGCACGCGGGCGAGCGCCCCGTCCCACCTCGCCCCCGCACGACCGCGCGCCCCGGTTCGCACCGGGGCGCCGTCCCTCAGCGCTCCAGGAAGTCGAAGAGCTCCTCCCACCGACGGGTGATCACATCCGGGGCGAAGCGCTGCACGTTCTGGCGCGCCTTCTCCCCCATCGTGTCGCGGAGGTTCTCGTCGGCCATCAACCGCACCAGTTGCCGGGCGAGTTCGGAGATGTTGCCGTGCCGGGCCAGCAGACCGTCCTCGCCGTCCCTGACGATCTCGCGCACCCCCGGTGAACAGTCGAACGCGGCACACGGCACGCCACAGGCCATCGCCTCGAGGATGACGAGCGGAAAGCCCTCGCCCCGGGAGGACTGCACGAACACCGAGGACCGCCCGAGCGCCACGGTCACGTCGTCCGTCTGCCCCGCCCACTCGACCGAGTCGTCCAGACCGAGCCCGGTGCACTGCTGCCGGAGCGCGTCCTCGTACTCGCCGGCACCGTAGATCCGCAGGATCCACCCGGGCTGCCGCGGCGCGGCCTCGGCCCAGACGTCCAGCAGCAAGTCGACACCCTTCGCGTGGCTCAGCCGCCCGATGCTGGCCACCACCTTCTCCGTGCGCGGCGAGGAAGCGCCGGGCATCAGCGGCAGCGGGTTCGGCATGAACCCGACGTTGTTGAGGCCTTCCCGCACCCAGCGGTCCGCGTCCTCCTGGGTGAGGACCAGCAGCCTGTCCACGCCCTCGTAGTACTTCTTCACCCGCTCGAAGCGCGAGGAGCGGCGGGAGGCGTCGAAGGACTCATGGCTCATGCCGATGACCGGGAGCCCGGCGGTGTCCGCCAGCGCCACCCACTCCATCGCCCAGACCTGGGTCACGATGATCACCGCGCCGGGCCGTGCGGCGCGGAAGATGCCGGTCAGGCGTTCGGCCGCGGCCCGCATACCCGCCTCCCGGCGGTGTACCGCGGGATCCAGCCGGCCCAGCCGGACCCGCGGTCTGCGCCGGCCCGGTGGCCGCCGGTCGTACAGGGTCACCGTTTCGAACGGCGGATCCTCGCCGAGGTCCATCGGCACCTCGGGCGGGGAGACGCCGATGATCCGCACCCGGTGGCCGCGCTCCGCGAACAGCCTGGCCATCTGGGCCTGCCAGCGGCCCACGCCACCGAGCTCGTTGACCTCGTTGGCGACAAAGTAGATCTCACGCTGCGTCATCGGGTCTCTCCCGCAGGGCCGAAGAAACGGTCCACGATGCGAGCCGCCGCGTCCCCGCGGTCGTACTCGCCGTACTTGTCCACGAACTCCTTGAGCTGCGCCTCGTACTGGGTGCCCACGGCCGGCAGGTCGGACACCGCGGCGAACAGTTCGTCCTCGGTGCGGGCCACCGGTCCCGGGGCCTCCGTCAGCAGGTCGAAGTACGTGCCGCGCATGTCCTCGGCGTACTCCTCCCAGTCGTAGGCGTAGAAGACGAGCGGCCGGCGCAGCAGCGCATAGTCGAACATCACGGACGAGTAGTCGGTGATCAGAGCGTCGGCGAGCAGCAGGAGCGGGGTGATGTCGGGTTCACCGGTCACGTCCACGACCCGGCCCGCCACCGACGGCGGCAGGGCGACCCGGTTCAGGTAGTGGGAGCGGACCAGGAGGGTGCACTGGTCCCCGAAGCGGTCGGCGAAACGTTCCACGTCGAAGGGGAACTCGAAGGCCCGTACGGCGCCGTCGGCACGGGCACGGAACGTGGGCGCGTACAGCACCACGCGGTGTCCCGGCTGGATGCCGAGTCTCTCGGCGAGCCGGCGCAGGTCCGGGTCGGGCGCCTGTGGGTCGCGGGCCGCCCGGACGAGAGCGTCGTTGCGGGGGTAGCCCGAGCGCAGCAGCTTCCCCTCGGGGATGCGGTAGGCCCGGGCCAGGGTGCGGACGTCGTGCTCGCTGCGGACCAGGAAGTGGTCGAAGCGGTCCAGCGCCGCCTGGTAGGCGCGCTGCTCCTGCTCCGGCATCACCCGGTAGCCGGGCTCGTCGAAGCCCATCTTCTTCAGGGCCGAACCGTGCCAGGTCTGGATGTAGGTGGTCTCCGGGCGTTTGGACAGCCGCAGCGGGAACCCCTGGTTGTCGATCCAGAACTCGGCCTGGGCCAGCGCCCTCAGGTAACGCCAGGACCAGCGGCGGACGAGTTCGGCGTCGGCCGGGAAGCCTTCGGGCCGCTTGCCCGCGTAGGACCAGATGGCCGTGACCGGGGCACGGCGGCGGCGCATTTCCTCGTAGACGGCCCTGGGGCTGTCGCTGTACTGCCGGCCGAGGTGGCTCTCGAAGACGACCGTGCCCCTGCGGACCGGAAGGAGGCGCAGCATGTGGTGGTACCCCTGGATCTTGCGCGGGCCGGAGACCAGCTCTCTTCTGACGGCCCGGGCGGTGCGGTAGGCACCCTTGACGGTCCTCGCTGCGGAGCCGTGCAGATTGCGGTCCACGACGGCGCGCCCGCGGCGGGCCGGCGCGCCGTGCTGGGTCAGGCGGAAGGCGAGATGCCCCTTGGCCGAGGCCTGGGGTTCGAGCCGGTCGGCCACGAGCCGGCTGAGCCTGGGTTGCACGGGCACCGACGCGGAGTTCTCCAGGTCGACGCGCCCGGCCGTGATGCGGGTGGTGGTGCGCTTGCCGTCCGCCGTCAGGTGCAGCCGCACGTCCCAGACCTCGTCGACGACGCCGAGCGGGCGGAAGCGGGCGGAAAGCGGGATCACGGCCTGCCAGGTGATGGTGTCGCCCGCGTGACGGACCGTCCGCACCGGGAACCGGAAGGTCTGCAGACTACGGCGGCGGGCCCGGAACTCCAGCTCGGCGGCGAGTCGGGCGTCCGGCGCGACGGTCCCCAGCGGATTGACCACCGCGCCCTCGAGCACCACCAGGTCCCCGCGTACGGCGTATCCAGTGAGCAGGTTGCGCAGAAACATCCGCTCCAGCGGTGTGCCGTGGTGGCCGAGACCGGTGACGTCCATGATCTCGCGTGCCTTGGGGTCGTCCAGGTACTGGTGGCACCAGTAGACGCGGCCGTCGCGCTCGGCGAGCGGCGCCGAGATCTTGTCCCGGGTGATCAGTGTGTCGATCGCGGGCATCAGGTTGTCCCAGTCCTCCCGCAGCAGCAGGTAGGCGCAGATGGCGTGCACGCGGTCCAGCTGGGCGTACGCCGCCTCGGGGAAGTCCTGGATGTAGCCGCGGGCCAGCTCCGCGAAGCGGTGCCGGTAACCGTCGTCGAGGAACGGCAGGTCGCGCAGATACAGCACGAGGTCGTGCTTGAGGAACTTGATGGCCTTCTGCAGCTTGAGTCCGTCGAGGGCCCGACGGTCCAGCACGGCGTCGATACGGCGGTGGATCTCCAGCCGGTCCGTGAAGTTGTTGATCTCGTGGCGCCGGTTGCTGATCGACTTGGCCGTGGTCTTCTCCGCCACGTGCCAGTAGTAGACCGTGTTGGGGATGAGGGTGATCCGGCCCGCCGCGAGATAGGCCTGCGCCGAGAAGAGCAGGTCCTCGTAGTGGATGCCCCGCGGGAAGGTGAGCTCGTTCTCGAGGAGGAACGCGCGCCGGTAGCACTTGTTGGTCGACAGGGTGTCGAAGACGAAGAGGTCAGGCAGCTCCGCGATCGACTCGACGGTGCGCGTGGACTGGTACAGCCAGGGGTACCAGGGGATCCGCTTGTCGTGCCGGCTGTCGGTGTGCACCCGGACGCACAGTCCCGAGACCAGGTCCGCACCGGTGCGGTCGGCCGCTTCCAGCATGTTGCGGCAGGCGTTGCGCTCGAGGGTGTCGTCGCTGTCCAGGAACATCACATAGCGGCCCCGGGCCACGACCATGCCCTGGTTGCGCGGCTCCCCGCAACCGCCGCTGTTCCGCTCCAGCCGGATCGCCCGCACCCGGCCGGGGTGGTCCGCGGCGAGCTGTCGCGCGACCGTGTAGGAGTCGTCCGTCGAACAGTCGTCGGCGATGATCACTTCCACGTTGCGCAGCGTCTGGTCGAGCACGGAGCGTACGGCCACCGGGAGCCGCCGGGCATCGTTGTAGACGATGACGACGACGCTGATGTCCGGTTCCGCCCCGTCTGCTCCGGGATTGTCGATCGACACGGCCACCTCTCGTCTCGGGTTGCGGCTCTCTCCGGACGACTGACCCGTCACCGCCACGGCTCGGTGGCGTCCGCGAGGGCATCCCGCGGACAGGGGTACGTCCGGGTTCGGCTCTGGAACTGGACCCTACATGTTGTAGGGTTTCGCGTGCGTGTCCGGCCTGGGCGAGGGGGCTCCCCTCGGCCCTTCCACGCTACGTGAGGGACGCGGCGGGGGCCGTGGGCGCAGAGCGCTCCCGGACGATCGCCCGACGCGTGGCGGGCCCGGTGCTCGCTCGGCGGTGCCCATGCCCGCCGAGGTCCCGCCACGGCGCCGGTGCGACGTGGCCGACTGCGGGGTCGACGGTGCGCGGAGCATCAGCGGCCCGGGGGGTCCGGGGTCCACTGTGTCCTCGCCACCCTCCCGCGCTGATCCGCGTCGGCCGCCTCAGGGGCCACCCAGGCCCGGTGGGCACGGCGGACCCACACGTCCAGGGTGTCCACCGCGGGCGAACCCGGCCCGTCCAGGCCGAGCACCGCGCGCTCCTGCCGTGTGAAGGCCGGGGCCTTGTCCAGCGGCGGGCCGGCGAGGATCGCGGCGGCGCGGGCGGTGGTCTGTCCGGTGGGGTGGCTCATCGCACGGTCCAGTGGGGAGGGGTTCAGCATTCTCTTCCCTGTGCCCCGCCCACGTACCTTACGCACGGCTGACCGGACTAAATCCTTCACCTGTTCGGGGGCGAAGACACGCCGACGAGCGGCTTCGTCCCTGGGGACGCTCCGGAGGACAGTGAGCATGTTCTTACCAAGGTCCTGAACAAATCGGACAACGGGAAGCGAGCACGACTCCTCTTCGTGGGCGACGGAGCGGCGACGGGATCCCCGGGACCGGACCGACACGACGGTGCAGAATCCGCAGGAGTCCTGGAAGGCCCACCATGCTCAGCTCTCATGCGCAACCGACTGCGGCGACCAGCGGGGAGCCGGGAACGGCCGTGGCGACCTCGACCGGCACGGGCCACCCCGACGACGGAGGACGGCCACACCGTGGGCCACGGCCGCGATACGAACTCCCGGTGCTGCTCTGCATCGCGGCCCTCGCGGCCGTCCTCTACACCTGGGGCATCGGCCACAGCCTCTACCACACCTTCTACGCCTCCGCCGTGCGCAGCATGACCGACAACCCGGTCGCGTTCTTCTTCGGTTCGTTCGACCCGGGCAACTCCATCACCCTCGACAAGCTGCCCGGCTTCCTGTGGCCCCAGGCCCTGTCGGCCATGGTCCTCGGCTTCCACCCCTGGGCGCTGGTGCTGCCACAGGCCGTGGAGGGAGTGGCGTGTGTGCTCCTCCTCCATCTGCTGGTACGCCGCTGGGCCGGTGTCGTGGCGGGACTGCTGGCCGCCGCGTTCCTGGCGCTCACCCCGGTGACCGTGGGCCTCGGCCGATCGGTCGTGGAGGACGCACCGTTCGTCCTGCTGCTGCTCCTGGCTGCCGAGGCCACCTGGCGGGCCGTCGCACGCGGCCGGTTGCGCACACTGCTGCTCGCCGCTGTCTGGGTCGGAGTGGCCTTCCAGTGCAAGATGCTGGAGGCCTGGGCGGTGCTGCCCGCGCTGGCCGTGACCTATCTGGTCGGCGCGCCCACGACACTGCGCCGCAGAATAGGTCATGTCGCCGTGGCCGGGGCGGTCGCCGTGGCGGTGTCGGCGTCCTGGGTGGCCGTAGCGACGGTCGTCCCCGCACAGTCACGTCCCTACATCGACGGCACCACGGACAACTCGGCCTTCAGCATGGTCGTCGGCTACAACTTCCTGACCCGGTTCACCACGCTCGGCGTCGACGCCGGCGCCACCGGCAGTGTCGTCACCGGCCAGACCTCGCACAGGGGCGGCGGTCCGGTCCACGCGACCGGCAGGGGCGCGGGCGGCGGCACCGGTCACGGCACCCGCATCAGCAACCGACCCGGTCGTGGGACCCGCGCGGGCGGGGCCGGCACGACCGGCCACACCGCACGGCCCACCGGCTGGAGGGGCCCCGCCATGGGCAACAGCGAGTTGAAGATGTTCAGCCCGGGCCTCGCCACGCAGACGGGGTGGCTGTACCCGCTGGCCGGATGCTCCCTCGTCTGGGGCCTCGCCGTCGCCCGGCGCCGCCGCGCCGCCCGCACCGACCCGGCCCTTGCCGGGTATCTGCTGTGGGGTGTGTGGCTGGCCACCTTCTTCGCCACCTTCAGTTTCGGCAGCGTCACCGGTCACACGTACTACATGGGGGTCGTCGCCGTGGCCCTGGCGGCGCTGAGCGGTGCCGGTCTGGCCAGGGCGTGGGCGGCGTGCCGGGCCGGTGACCGCCGTGCCTGGGTGCTGTCGGCGGTGACCGCCGCGAACGTCGTCTGGTGCGCCGCTCTGACCCTCTGCTACCCGCACTTCCACGACTGGCTCGCTCCCGCCGCCGTCGGACTGTGCGTCCTCTCCCTGGCGCTTGTCGGGGCCGGCCGCAGGCCCGGGGCGGCCCGCCCGCGGATCCTCGTGGCCGGGCTTGCGGCCGGACTCGCTTCGCTCCTGGTGATACCGGGAGCCTGGTCGGCCTCTGCTCTGTCGACGCGCTACAACCAGCCCGGCGGCATGGGCCGGGTGGGCCCCGGCATCCACCCGGCCCGCACCGATCCGTCCCTGCTCACGCCCGGGGACCGGCGTCTCCTGTCGTACCTCACCGCCCACCGGGACGGGGCGAAGTACCTCGTGGCGCTCCCCCGCTGGCCGGACGCCGCGCCCTACATCCTCCAGGCCAACGCGTCCGTGCTTCCCGTGGGCGGCTTCACCGGACGGGTCCCGGACCCCACTCCCGCCCAGCTGCGCCGACTGGTCGGCTCGGGCGAACTGCACTACGTCGCTCTGCAGGACCCTCGCAGGTCCGCACGGGACAGCGGGGCCGCGCCGCACGGCGGGGCCGGGACGTACGGGGCGAGCCGGCGGCAGGCGGGAACCGCTTCGGCGGGGAACGCCTCGATCACCCACTGGGTCACCGGCCACTGCACGGCCGTGCCGCCGACCGCCTACGACGGCGGCGCCGACGGGCTCCTGCTGTACCGGTGCGACGCACGGACCGCCCGCTGAATCGTCCTACGCCGAGTCCGGGTGCTCGCCGGGGTGCCGCAACGCCTGCCGGAACCCGGTGTTCACGGCAAGGAGGCCGCCGTCGACGCCCAGCGCGGTCCCCGTGATCCAGGCGGCGTCCCGGGAGGCGAGGAACGCGACTGCGGCCGCGATGTCCTCCGGCTCGCCGACCCGGCCCAGTGGGTACAGCTCGGCGACCGCTCCGAGTTCCGCGTCGCGGCCCTCCCAGGCGGTGGTGCGGACCGTGCCGGGCGCCACGAGGTTGACGCGGACCCCGCGCGGTGCCGCGTGCCCGGCGAGGGTCCGGGTCAGCGACATCAGACCCGCCTTCGCCGCGCTGTAGGCGTGGTTGCCGAAGTCCTGGACGCCGTTGACCGAGCCGATGCTGACGATGGCGCCGCGCCCCGAGGCCACGAGGTACGGAAGGGCCGCCCGGCTGCAGCGGTACGCCCCCGTCAGGGTGAGGTCGAGGTCGCGCGCCCACACCTCGTCCGGCTCGTCCTCGAAGAGCGGGACGTCAGGGGTGCAGCCGTACGCGTTGTTGACCAGCACGCGGGCACCCTCCGCCGCAAACCGCCGGGCGGTCGCGGCGCCGATGCCCCGCGCCGCACCGGTGATCAGCACGCTGTGCCCCTCGAACCGCCGCATGTGATCCATGCGCCGACGCTACTAGCCCGGTTGGCCCAAGGGCACCGGTCGGTGCCGTCGAGACGATCGGACAAGGGCCTGTCAGCCGGCGCTCGCCGTGGCCGTGGGGGACGCGGGGACGCCGAGGAACTCCTCCCAGCCGCCGAGCGGCGCCTGTCCGGGGGCCAGGGTGCGCAGCTTCCTGACGACCGCGGGGTCCTGCGCCTCCAGCCACTCCACCAATTGCCGGAAGGACACCATGCGCACGTCGTCGTACGCCGCGATCCGCTCGATCGCCTCCTCGACGGCGTCCATGTAGACGCCCCCGTTCCAGCGTTCGAAGTGGTTGCCGATGAAGAAGGGGGCGCGGTTGGTCTCGTAGGCGCGCCGGAAGCCCGCCAGATACGTGTCACGGGCCTGGACGCGCCAAGTGTCGTACTGGGAGCGGTCGCCCAGGGGATTGCCGCCGGACTGGTTGGCCATCATGTTGTAGTCCATCGACAGGACCTGGAAGGAGTGGCCCGAGAAGGGTATGGACTGAAGGGGGAAGTCCCAGATCCGGCCGCCCTGCACCTTCCCCGGCCAGATCTGCAGGCCGCCGGGCGAGCTGGCGTCGTACTTCCAGCCGAGCGCCGCCGCGGTGGGCAGCAGATTGGCCTGACCCTCCAGGCAGGGGGTGCGCCCGCCGATCAGCTCCTTGCGGTAGTCGAAGGGCAGCGGGTCGAGGTCGGTGAAGCCGGTGTTGGTCTTCCACTCGGTGACGAACCGCACGGCCTGGTCGATCTCGCTCCGCCACTCGGCGGACGACCAGTTGCGTACGCCGTCGGCGCCGCAGAAGTGGCCGTTGAAGTGGGTGCCGATCTCGTGTCCCTCCAGCCAGGCGGCGCGCACCTGCTGGAGTGTGGAGTGGATGTGCCGGTCGGCGAGGTAGCCGATCGCGGAGGCGCCGACCGCGTGCCGCGGCGGCCGGTAGAGGTCCTTCTTGGACTCCGGCAGGGTGTAGATACCGCTGAGGAAGAAGGTCATCGCGGCCCCGTGGTCGGACGCGACCTTACGGAAGCGCGAGAAGAGCTGGTTGCTGAGCTCACCCGCGCCGTCCCAGGAGAACACGACGAACTGCGGGGGACGCTGACCGGGCTTCAACCGCTCCGCCGTGGGCTGGTGCGGCTGGGCACCGGTGTCCGCGGTGGAGCCGTCGCCGATGAGTTTCACGGCTGGGGGCTGGACGGTGTCCTTGCCGTCGCCCGAGGGGCTGTCGCCGCCCACGGACCAGCCGCCGGGCGCACAGGCGGACAGTGCGCCCAGGGCGCCCGCCGTCGCGCCCGCGGTCAGCAGGCGCCTGCGTGAGATGCCGTTCATGGTCGTCCCCGTTTCCTCGTCGTACGGCTCCGTGCGGAGCCCTTCCGGTGTGGCCGACGAGTTCGATGGGCCGGGACGGTGGAAAGATCGCCGGGCCGGGGACGTGTTGCCGTGCTGTGACAACCGCGGCGGTTCCATGACGAACCCCGCTGCCGGCAAGCGGACAGCGGGGTTCGGGGGGGTGGGTCAGACGCCGATGCCCGGGCTGAAGACCGTCAGGAACACGGAGGAGGAGTTGCCGGAGACGGGGACCGCGCCACCGGACCACTTCACCTTCAGCGCGTCCTTCTCGTCCGGGGGTGTGACGAGGATCGCCGCGGGCGTGGCCTTGTTCGCCTCACTGATGTCGGGGTTGGAGAAGGAGAGGCCGGCCCAGGCGCTCTTGCCCGGCGCGAGCGAGATCTTCGTGGGGCTGCCAGAGGTGCGCTTGGGGTCCGATCCCAGCTGCTTGCCGGAGGCGTCCACGAAGGCGGCGCCCGGGTACCCGTCGATCGTGCAGGTGCGCCCCGAGCGGTTGGTCAGTACGAGGGGGAAGTTCTCCTGCCCGGCGCCCGGATTGTTGGCGCCGACGGACGCGCGCAGTTCGGTGGTGTGGCAGCGGGTGCTCGCCGTGCCGCCCCCGGAGGCCGCGTCGGAGGACTTCGTGCCGCTCTTCGATGCGGAGGGGGTGGAGGACGTGCTGCTGCCCGTGGTCGTCGCGGACCCGTCGGGGCTCGTGTTGTCGCCGGAGGCGGGCTGGGCCGTCCCGGGCAGCTTCTGCGGGGCAGCGACCGTGCCGTGGTTCTCACCGCAGGCGGTCAGCAGGCCGAGGGCGGCGACCGCGGTCAACCCGGCCGCCACGCGTCGTGCCGTCAGGCGGGGGGCCGTGCCGCCGAGGTCCGGGCCCGCTGTGCCGCGCCGGAAGGTCACCATGTCTGTTGCTCCTTGAGACTCACCGCTTGTGGGGGGCGGTGCGTGAGGACGGTGCCTTGTGCCCCGTCCTCCCTGTCCGATGCACGCCGGCGCGGGAAAGTTCGCGTGCGGCCCCGGGCACGGAACGGACCAGCGGCCTCGGCACTCCCGGGTCAGCCGGTGACGCGCACCGAGTCCAGGACCCGGTCGGTCTCGTCGTTGCCGCCGTCCTGGCGCAGCTGTACGTAGACCTGCGTCCGGCCGGCGCTGCGCACCGGGCCGAGAACGGCCTCCGTGACGGTGCCCTTGCCGCCGTCGCAGGCGTCCCAGGTACGTATGCTGCCCTGCCAGACCGCGCCATGGTAATCCCGGCTGCCCGCGTAGTGGCAGCTCGTGTGCCGGAGCTCACGGACCTTGGCGGCGAGGTCCCCGTGCACGCTCAGACCGATGAACGCGCCGTTCACGGCGGTGCCGAGGTCGGACCAGTGAGACAGGTCGTCGGCGACGGCGAGAGCGGGTTCCTGCCCGGTGGGCAGGCCCACCGTCTTCGGGTCCCAGCCCGCGTCGCGCAGCTGGCGGTCCCAGGCCGCCGGAACGACCGCGTGGATGCGCCCGGTGGAGTCCTGGACCTTCGCGTCCGCGGCCGGGGCCTGCCGCAGCAGCAGGGTCGTCGTGACCGCCGCGGCGGCGGCGACGGCCACGGCCGCCAGGGCGAGGTACAGGGTCCCCCGATGGCGCCTCGGCCGCTCGGCCGCCTGTGCAGGGAAGGCGGATCCCGCGAGCCGGTCGAGTACGTCCGCGAAGGCGTCGGCGGTCGGCCAGCGCCGGTCTCGGTCGGGCTCCATGGCCCGCAGCACCGCCCGCTGGACCTCGGGCGGCAGGTCGGGGCGGAGTCGGTCGGGGCGCTGGACCCTGCCGGGCGGGGCGGGGACCGTGCCGGTCAGCAGGTGGTAGGCCAGGGCGCCGAGGCTGTAGACGTCGGCGCGTGCGTCGATGCCCGAGCCGGGTTCCGTCTGCTCGGGCGGCGCGTACCCGGCGGATCCGGCCGCCATGGTCAGTCCCGAGGCCTGTGCGAGGCTCTTGGCAAGACCCAGGTCCGCGAGCAGCAGCCGGGTGGAACCGTCGGGCGCGGTGCGCAGCAGGACGTTGGACGGCTTGATGTCCCGGTGCACGATGCCGGCCTCGTGCAGGGCGGCCGCGGCGCGCGCGGCGAGGGCCGTCAGGCGCATCGCCTCGGCCACCGGGAGCGGAGTGTCGGCGATCCGGTCGGCGAGGGTGCCGCCGTCCGCGTACTCCATGACGAAGTAGGGCCTGCCGTCGGGGAGCTCACCGATGTCGTAGACCTGCACGACCCGGGCCGAGTCGGCGCGGCGCAGCAGGCGCGCCTCGGCCAGGAAGCGCTCCCGGACATCGAGCCGGTCGGCCCAGTTCTCGGCGAGCACCTTGACGGCGACCGGTGCTTCGAGGACGTCGTCGAGGGCGAGCCAGACGACGCCGAACGCGCCGCCGCCCAAGCGCCGTTGCAGGCGGTAGCGGTCGATCCGCTCCAGGGAGTGCATGCGACTATCATGCCTGGTCGGTAAACGGTGACGAGGGGAGCTCCCAGTGGGTGACGCTGCGGACACGGAGGAGCTCGCCCGGCGCGCGGCCGCGGGGGACGGAGCGGCTCTGCACGCGCTGCTCCAGCAGATCCAGCCGGAGGTCGTACGGCGCTGCGGACGGTTCCTGCCGTGCCGCGAGGACGCCGAGGAGGCGGCACAGGACGTGCTGCTCCAGGTGGCCCGGAAGATCGGCACTTTCCAGGGCCGCAGCCGCTTCAGCACCTGGCTGTACACGGTGGTCGCGAACTGCGCCCGGCAGAAGTACCGGGAGCTGAAGCGGCGGGCCGCCGAGCAGCCCGCCACCATCGACGCGGCCCAGTACGTGGACCCGCGGACCACCAGCGTGATCGCCGGCTCTCGCGTGGATCTGCTGGAGGCCCTGGAGCGGCTGGAGCGCGAGCACCCGCACCTGGTGGCACCGCTGGTCTACCGGGACATCTGCCAGCTGGAGTACGCGGAGGCCGCCGAGCGTGTCGGTGTCCCGCTGGGCACGCTGAAGTCCCGGCTGCACGAGGCGCGCAAGCAGGTCAGGCCCTGGCTGACCGGCTCCCTGTGAGGGTGCCGGGCCGGATCTCCCACGCGGGACGGTACGGGCGTCGCGTACCGTCCCGCCGTGCGGGCCGCGTCCCGGCGAACCGTCAGTGGCCGCGGATGGGGTGCGGGCGGTACGGCTCCTCGAGCGCCTCGATCTCCTTGTCGGTGAGGTCGAGGTCGAGCGCCGCCACGGCGTCGTCGATGTGGTGCGGCTTGGTGACACCGACGATGGGCGCGGTGACGGTGCTCTGCTGGAGCAGCCAGGCGAGGGCGACCCGTGCGCGGGGGACGCCCCGGGTGGCGGCGACCGCGGCCACCGCCTCGACGACGGCCCGGTCTCCCTCCTGGTAGAGCCCCTTGCCGAATTCGTCGGTGCGGCTGCGCTCGGTGGCCTCGTCCCAGTCCCGGGTCAGGCGCCCGCGGGCCAGCGGGCTCCAGGGCAGGGCGCCGACGCCCTGGTCCGCGCAGAGCGGCAGCATCTCGCGTTCCTCCTCGCGGTAGAGGAGGTTGTAGTGATTCTGCATCGACACGAACCGCGTCCAGCCGCCGAGCCGGGCCGTGTACTGGGCCTTGGAGAACTGCCAGGCGTACATCGAGCTCGCCCCGATGTACCGGGCCTTGCCCGCTTTGACCACGTCGTGCAGGGCCTCCATCGTCTCCTCGATCGGAGTGTCCGGGTCCCAGCGGTGGATCTGGTAGAGGTCGACGTAGTCGGTGCCGAGGCGGCGCAGGCTGTGGTCGATCTCCGTCATGATCGCCTTGCGGGACAGGCCGCCGCCGTTGGGTCCGGGCCGCATCCGGCCGTGCACCTTGGTCGCCAGCACGATCTCGTCGCGCTGTGCGTATTCGGCGAGCGCCCGGCCGACGATCTCCTCACTCGTGCCGTCCGAATAGACGTTCGCGGTGTCGAAGAAGGTGATGCCGGCGTCGAGGGCCCGGCGGATGAGGGGCCGGGACGCCTCCTCATCGAGGCTCCACGTGTGACCGCCGCGGTCGGGGATGCCGAAACTCATACAGCCCAGGCAGATCCGGGACACCTCGAGACCCGTCGAGCCGAGCTTCACGTACTCCATGCGCGTCCTGCTTTCACTCGGGGCGGGGCAGGGCGCCGCGGACCGCGCGGTCGCGGCCGCACGGGCCGGTGGCGTAGCGCCCTGGCCCTGACGACGTGATCCCTGCCCACCTTAGGTGCCCCGAAGCCCCGCCGCCGGGGCCCACCGGATCGCCCGCGTCCCGGACCCTCTGTCGCCCTGTCCGGGTCAGTGGCCGCGGGTGATCCACTCATCGAGGTGGGGCGCCTCGTCGCCGATGCTCGTGGTATCGCCGTGCCCGGTGCGGACCACCGTCTCGGGCGGGAGGCTCAGCAGCCGGTCGCGGATCGACCTGATGATCGCCGGGAAGTCGGAGTACGAGCGCCCGGTGGCGCCCGGGCCGCCCCGGAAGAGGGTGTCCCCGGTGAAGACCGTGCCGAGGCCCGCGTCGTAGAGGCAGACCGCGCCAGGCGCGTGGCCCGGGGTGTGCAGGACGGTCAGATCGGTTCCGGCCGTCTCGATGATCTGGCCATCGGCCAGCCAGTTGTCGGGCAGCCGCTCGGGATGGGTCATCCGCCACAGCGGAAGGTCGTCGGGGTGGAGCCAGATCGTCGCGCCGGTCCGGTCGGCGAGCGCGGGGGCGGCGTCGATGTGGTCGTTGTGGGCGTGCGTGCACACGATGGCGCGCAGCCGCCGGTCGCCGACGGCCTCGGCGATGGCGTCCGCGTCGTGGGCGGCGTCGATGACGACGGCCTCGTGGTCGTCGCCGACGATCCACACGTTGTTGTCGACCTCCCAGGTGCCGCCGTCGAGGGAGAAGGTGCCGGAGGTGACGAGGTGGTCGATGCGCGCGGTCATCACAGCACCACCACCGAACGCAGCACGTCGCCGTGGTGCATCCGTTCGAAGGCCTTCTCGATCTCGTCGAGGGCGATGGTCTCGGACACGAACTTCTCCAGCGGCAGGCGCCCCTGCAGATGCAGGTCGATGAGCATGGGGAAGTCGCGGGAGGGCAGGCAGTCGCCGTACCAGGAGGACTTCAGGGCACCGCCGCGTCCGAAGACCTCCAGCAACGGGAGTTCCAGCTTCATCTCGGGGGTGGGGACGCCGACGAGGACGACGGTGCCGGCCAGATCACGGGCGTAGAAGGCCTGTGTGTACGTCTCCGGGCGGCCTACCGCCTCGATGACGACATCGGCCCCGAAGCCGTCGGTGAGCCCGCGGACCGCCTCGACGGGATCGGTCTCCCGGGAGTTGACCGTGTGGGTGGCGCCCAGTTCCCTGGCGGAGTTGAGCTTGCGGTCGTCGACGTCCACCGCGATGATCTTCGAAGCGCCGGCCAGGTGTGCGGCGGCGATCGCCCCGCCGCCGACGCCGCCGCAGCCGATGACCGCGACCGAGTCGCCCCGGCCGACGTTGCCCGTGTTGACGGCGGCGCCGATGCCCGCCATCACGCCGCAGCCGAGCAGGCCCGCCACGGCCGGGGAGACGGCTGGGTCGACCTTCGTGCACTGTCCGGCCGCGACCAGCGTCTTCTCCGCGAAGGCACCGATGCCGAGGGCCGGGGTGAGCTCCTGGCCGGTGGCGGCAACGGTCATCTTCTGCCGCGCGTTGTGCGTGTCGAAGCAGTACCAGGGCCGGCCACGGCGGCAGGCGCGGCACTTCCCGCACACCGCCCGCCAGTTGAGGATCACGAAGTCGCCGGGTGCCACGTCGTCGACGCCCTCGCCGACCGACTCGACGATCCCGGCGGCCTCGTGCCCGAGCAGGAACGGGAAGTCGTCGGTGATGCCGCCCTGCTTGTAGTGCAGGTCGGTGTGGCACACCCCGCAGGCCTGGATGCGCACCACTGCCTCACCGGGCCCCGGATCCGGTACGACGATGGTCTCGACCCGCACCGGCTCGTCCTTGCCAGGGGCGATCACGCCGCGTACTTCCTGCGCCATGGTGCTACTGCCTTCCCGTAGGTGTCGCGGACGCCTCCCGCGCCCGGTGCGGGTCTCGGCGGCCCGCACGCTGATCCTCGCGCGGCGGGCACTGCCCCCGCACGTATCCCGCGCGGCGAATGTGAGATCGGCTGCGGGCCGCATCCTCCCGGAACGCATCCGGGTGACACCCGCGCCCCACGGCGGACGTAGTCTGAACCTCCCTACGCCGCAAGGAAAGCCGTGAGCATCGCAGAGACGGAAGCAGAGCCGCAATCGATGCCGCCCTCGTGGCGGCTGCTCCTCGGATACGTACGGCCGCACCGGTGGGCACTGCTCGCCGGTGCGCTGCTGGCACTGGCCACCGGCGCCACCGGGCTGCTCCTGCCGCTGGTGGCCAGGGGGCTGATCGACGACCTGGCGCACGACCGGTCCATCACCGGGGCGCTGCTCGGCATGTCAGGCCTGGTGGTCGCCAACGCGGCGGTGGGCGCGTTGGGTTCCTATGTGCTGCGCCGCACCGCCGAGTCGGTCGTCCTCGGGGCACGGCGCGCCCTGTCGTCGTATCTGCTGAGGCTGCGGATCTCCGCCGTCGACCGCACCGAGCCCGGCGATCTGATGGCCCGGGTCACCTCCGACACGACACTGCTGCGGGAGGTCACCACCGACTCGCTGGTCGGCCTCGGCACCGGCGGGCTGACGCTGGTCGCGACGGTGGTGATGATGGGCCTGGTCGACGCGGTCCTGCTGGGCGTCACACTCGGCGTGATCCTGCTGGCGGGCATGGTGCTCGGAGTGATCGTGCCGCGCATCAACCGGGCGAGCCGCAAGGCGCAGGACGCGGTGGGCGCGATGGGCGCCTCCCTGGAGCGGGTCCTCGGTGCGCTGCGCACGGTCAAGGCCTCGGGTGCGGAGCACCGCGAGGAGGAGGTCGTCCATGCGGCGGCCGAGGAGTCGTGGCGGCAGAGCGTACGAGCCGCCCGGTGGACGGCTGCCGCGGGCAACACGGCGGGGCTCGCGATGCAGATCGCGTTCATCACCGTGCTGGCTGTGGGCGGCGCACGGGTCGCGACCGGCGCCATCAACGTGGGCACCCTGGTCGCTTTCCTGCTCTACGTCTTCTATCTGATGTCCCCGATCCAGCAGGTGGTCGGCGCTGTCACCCAGTACCAGACGGGGGCCGCCGCGCTCGCCCGTATCCACGAGGCGCTGCGGCTACCCGCCGAACCGCCCGCCGGGGCCTCCCCGTTGCCGTCGCCCGCCGCCCCGCCGGCCGCGCTCGCCTTCGACGATGTGCGCTTCCGGTACGCCGACGACCTGCCGTATGTGCACCACGGCGTGTCCTTCGCCGTACCGGCCCGGGGCATGACCGCGTTCGTCGGCCCCTCGGGCGCGGGAAAGACGACCGTGTTCTCGCTGATCGAGCGGTTCTACGATCCCGAGTCGGGCGGCATCACGATCGACGGCCGGGACATCGCCGAGTGGGACCTGTCCGAACTGCGGTCCGCCATCGGCTACGTGGAGCAGGACGCGCCGGTACTGTCCGGCTCCCTGCGCGACAATCTGCTCCTCGGCAATCCGCGGGCCGAGGACGACGACGTGCGGCGGGTGCTCGTCACGACGCGGCTCGACGCTCTGGTGGAACGGCTCCCCAAGGGTCTGGACACCCTGGTCGGGCATCGCGGGACCAAGCTCTCCGGCGGTGAGCGCCAGCGGGTGGCGATCGCCCGGGCGTTGCTCCGCCGTCCCCGGCTGCTCCTGCTGGACGAGGCGACCTCACAGCTCGACGCGGTCAACGAGGCGGCGCTGCGGGACACGGTCGCGGAGGTCGCGCAGTCGACCACCGTCCTGGTGGTCGCGCACCGGCTGTCCACGGTGACCACGGCCGACCGGATCGTCGTGATGGACGCGGGCCGTGTCAGCGCGATCGGCACGCACCGCGAACTGGTCACCGCCGACCCGCTCTACGCCGAGCTGGCCGCGACGCAGTTCCTGGCGACGGCGGGCTGAGCGGGACGGTCAGGATTTCGGGTGAGCGGCCGCGGGGATCTCGTGGGCGGCTTCGTCGTCCGCGGCGTAGGCGAGGAAGTCGTCGACCATGCGGTGGAAGAGGGAGGCCAGCCGCCCGAGGTCCTCGGGCGACCAGGCGGCCAGAGCGGCCTGCATGCCGCGGACGCCCGCGGCGCGAATGCGGTCGATGGCGTCCCGGCCCTGGGGGGTCAGTTGGATGCGCTGGGCGCGGCGGTCGTCCGGGTCGGGGACCCGCGAGACATGCCCCGTCCTCTCCAACTGCTGCACCTGGCGGGTCACATGGGACGCCTCGACTCCGAGCCGGTTGGCCAGTTCGCCCGGTCGCAGCGGCTCGGAGTCGGCGATCTGCCTCAGCAGCGCCACCGCCGCACGGTCCAGCGGCACTCCGGCCATGGCCATCAGACGGTCGTGCTGCCGGGCGCGCGTGCTCAGATAGGTGATACGGCTGAGCGCTCGCTCGATCTCGATCACTTCCGGTGAGGCGGCGGCTGAGGGCGGCTGTGCAGTGGGCATACCCGTCAGTCTACCATATAGTTGCCTAACTCAAGTAAATTGCTCCTCCGGCCCTTGCTGTCAGACCACCGAGGACGGGCGGGGCCAGCCGTGGTCGCGCAACGGGCCGACTTCGAAGCCCCGCTGCTCGCAGGTGTCCAGGATGCGGGGCACGGCACCGAGGGCCGAACGCCAGGCGCCGGGGGCGGAGGTGCAGTCGGAGTCGTGAAGCAGCACGGTACCGCCGCCGTCCAGGTCGGCCGTGACCGTGCGGTGCACGGACTCCGCCGTGGCACGGGCCGTCCAGTCCTCGCCCCAGCAGGTCCACAGGACGGGGGTGAGGCCGAGTCGGCGGGCGGCGACGTGGGCGGAGGCCGACATCACCCCGTAGGGCGGCCGGAAGAGCCGTGGCCGGCGACCGGTGATCTCGGCGACGATGTCCCGGGCCCGGGCGAAGTCGTCGTACGTGGCGCGCGGGCCGCGCAGCAGCAGCGGGCGGTGCAGCCAGCCGTGGATGCCGATCTCATGGCCTGCCGCCTCGATCTCCCGGACCAGCCCCGGAGACCGGCGGACCTCGCTGCCGAGCAGGAAGAAGGTGGCCTGCACCCGGCGTTCGGCGAGCAGTCGCAGGAAGAGCGGGGTGGACAGCGGGTGGGGTCCGTCGTCGAAGGTGAGGGCGACGTGACCGGCACGGCCACGCCCCGAGAGGCGGGGCATGACGCGGTTGCGCAGTGGCCCGAAGGTGGAGACGACGGGCGCGGCGTGCACCGCGGCGAGGGCGGGCAGGGCGGCGAGCGCGGCCGCGCGCACGAGCCGGGTCCCGGTCACTGGTGGCCCCCCGACGCGTGGGCGTGACCGGGAGCGGAGTCGTCCAGATCCAGGCCATGACCGATGGCGTGCATCAGGCTGGGGCCATCGTCCGTGCCGGCGATCCCGGTACCGACGGCA
This sequence comes from Streptomyces sp. NPDC001156, assembly GCF_053598275.1. Lineage (NCBI taxonomy): Bacteria > Bacillati > Actinomycetota > Actinomycetes > Kitasatosporales > Streptomycetaceae > Streptomyces > Streptomyces sp. NPDC001156. The sequence continues at coordinate 88,184 of NZ_JBSFJX010000009.1, forward strand.
CCGGCCGATACGGCGCACGCCACGGCGGTGGTGGCGGCGAGCCTGCGGGAGCCGCGGCGGCGGCGCCGCGGGGCGGAAGGCGGCACCTCGTGCCCGGGTCCCGAACGGTGGACGCGGGCTATCTCGGCCGCGGGGCCGGCGCCCGGTCCGGCGAAGAGGGCGAGGCCGGCCTCGCGCTGCCGGAGACCGAGCGGGCCGTCGATCAGGTCGCAGAGCACGGTCCTGAGGTCGGCCGGGTCCCGGATCCAGGCGGCGACACCCGCCTCGTCCAGGGCGGCGGCGTTGGTCAGCCCATGGCCCGGTATGCAGCGGTAGCCGGCGACGGGCAGGCCCGTGGCGAACGCCTCGAGGGAGGTGAGTCCACCGGCGTTCTGCACGAGGACGTCGGAGGCGTGCATGAGGCCGGGCATGTCGTCGACCCAGCCGTAGGCGTGCTCGATGCCGTCCGCGCGCAGCCGTTCGGCCAGGGCCTCGTTGCGGCCGCAGACGACGACCGGAAGGGCCGCGCCGCAGTCCCGCAGCTCGAGCGCCACCTGCCGGACCGGCCCGACGCCCCAGGATCCGGCGACCAGCAGCGCCAGCGGCGCGCGTTCGGGCAGCCCGAACCGAGCCCGTGCCCGGCGTCGTTCCTGAGCGTCGCCGGGGCGGAACCGCGGGTCGGTCACCGGTCCGCACACCCGGACGTCCCGGGCACCGGCGGCGCGGGCCTGGGCGGCGGGCACGTCATGGACCGCGAGATGCACATCCACGCCGTCCGCCACCCACAGCGGATGCACCGAGAAGTCGGTCAGATAGGTGAGGACGGGAACGGCCAGCCGGCCGTGGCGACGCAGATTGCCCAGCACTCTGCTGGCCCCCGGGTAGGTGGAGACGACCGCGCCTGTGCCCAGGGGCAGGGCGCGCAGCACCCGGTCCTCGGCGGCGCGCAGCAGCGCTCGCGCCGCCGGGCCGCTGCCGCCGGCACGCTCGGTGCTGTTGTAGATCCGCTGATACGCCCACGGCGCCCGGAACAGCATCCGCTGGTAGCTCTCCTTGACGGCCCTGCCGAGACGTGCGGGCAACAGGTCCATCAGGTCGTAGCGGTCGACCATGAATCCGTCCGCCACGAGACGGCGGGCGAGTTCGGCGGCGGCGCCGTCGTGGCCGGCCCCCACGCTCGCGGAGACGATCGTGACCCGCCCCGACGGCGTCGTGGCTGCTCTGGGAGGCGGAACGGCACCCGTGAGCGCGGGCGCGGGAACCGTCGTTCCGGAGTGGGGCATGGGCTTCTTCCTCCGCACATCGAGGGGAACGGAACTCTACAACATGTAGTAGTTCACGGTTCAAAGCCCGGAGCATACTTCCTACATCCTGTAGTAGCTCACCGGGTAGTCTGGGGAGCCGAGCGGCGAAGGGGAGGTGAACGATGCAGGACCGAAGGAGTGACGAGTCCGGTGGGGCATCAGGCAGGCGCGCACGCGGCGAACTGGAAAGCGGTGTGCTCGCCGCACTCTGGGCGTCCGAAGGACCGCTGACGGCGCGACAGGTCCGGCAGCGGCTGCCGGGCGACCTGGCCTACACAACCGTGCTGACGATCCTGTCCCGGCTGTACGACAAAGGCATGCTGGTCCGCCACCGCGAGGGCCGCGGATACGCCTACGAGCCGGCCCGGGACGAGGCGACCCACACCGCGGAGCGGATGCACACCCTGCTGGAGCGCGGCTCGGACCGCGAGGCGGTGCTGGCCCGGTTCGTCTCCGAACTGTCCGAGAAGGACGAGCAGTTGCTGCAGCGACTGCTGTCCGCGCACGACGGGCGCGACGACACCCGGCCCCGGGACGAAGGGCCCTGACCCGGTGCTGATCAGCGTCTACGTTCCGTTCCTGGTCACCGGGGCGCTCACGGTCCTCGCGCCGCGACCGGCCCGCCGGCTGGCACCGAGGCCGGCCGCCTGGGCCCTGGCGTGTGCCGCTCTGGTGGCGGCGCTCGCCTGGACGGGTTCGCTGGCCCTGCTGGCCTTCACCGGCTTCGCCCAGATCCCCGAAGTCGCCGAGGAGGGCCGCTGGTCGGTGGACGCCCTGAGGGCCGAGGACCCGGTGTACCTCGTCGTCGCGGTGGCCGGCGCCCTCGCCCTGGCCGGGGGCATGGTCGCGCTCTGCGTCTCAGCCGTACGTCAGGTCCGTCATCTCCGGTGGGCCCGGCGGGAGTGCGCCCGTCTGCCCGGCGACACGGAACTGGCCGTGCTCGACGACGACACGCCCCATGCCTTCGCGCTTCCCGGCGCGCCCGGGCGGATCGTGGTCTCCCGCGGCATGCTGCGCTGTCTCGGCGACAGGGAGCGCGAGGCCCTCCTCGCACACGAGCGGGCCCATCTGCGCGGCAGGCACCACCTCTTCCAGACCGTCTGGCGGCTCGCGGCAGCCGTGAATCCGCTGTTGCGGCCGCTCGCCGACACGGGCGGTTTCGTCCTGGAACGCTGGGCCGACGAGGAGGCCGCGGCGCGGATCGGCAGCCGTACGGTCGTCGCCCGCGCGGTCGGGCGGGCCGCCCTCGCCTCCGCCTCCGAGACCTCCCGCCCCGCGGCGCTGGCCGCGACCGGCGGGGCCGTGCCGCAGCGGGTACGGGCGCTGCTCGCCCCCGCTCCCCCGCTGCGGGCCCTGCCGTTCGCCGCGGGCGCCGTGTTGCTGGCGGTGTGCTGCGCGAGCGTGGCCAACGCGGCATCCGACAGCGAGAGGATGGTCGAGAGCGCACAGCGGGCGGAGTCCGCGGCGCACGCCGAGCCGCCGTGGGCCCGGGCGTCCTCCGCGGAGCGCCCTACCTGCTGCGGCCACCACCGGCACGGGGAGCATGAGCGGCGCCACGGCTAGTCCGGGGGCGGGGGGCCGTCTGCTCGGGGTGTCCGACGTGCTGGGCCGGGCTCCCCCAATGAGCCCGGCCCGGTGCGCGCGTCCGCCCGACTCAGTGGGCGGCGAGCAGTTCCTACTGCGCGGTGCCCGTACGGGGCTGCCTGAACAAGCGCAGCGCGGCCAGGCCGATGAAGATCATGGACGAGACTCCGGCCAGCGCGAAGGCGGTGAAACCCCAGTCGCCATGAGCCATCCGGGCCGCGGCCGGGTGATCGCCGTTGTAGGGGTCCTCCAGCGGGTGGGTGAGCACGACGTCAGGCTGTGCCTCGCGGTACACGGCCACCAGACGGTCGGTCAGCTCGGGTGTGGCGATCAGCGGGTAGTCGCCGGCGTCGAAGAAGGCGACCTCGGCGCCCAGGGCGGCGGCGGCCTGCTCGGCCTCCTCCCGGCGGATCGCCTTGGCGGACTCGCCGCGCTCGCCGAAGGTCAGGCACGCGATGGTGACCTTCTCCCCGCGGGAGGCGGCCAGGGCTATGGCTCCCCCTGCGCGCCACACGAAGTCCCCCGCATGGGCGGTGATGACGAGCGTGGACCGTGACGGCGGTCCCGCCTGCTCATGGGGCCCCCTGCTCGAGCGGAGCCGGGAGCGGCGGAGAAGCCGGGGGCTCGGGGGCGGCGGGCGCGGTGCCGTGCGTCATCGCTGAAACTCTCCTCGTTCAGGCGATTCGTCGACGGGGCGGCACAGCCGGTGCCGACAACGCGAGCGTGCTCGGCCCATCGGGCCTTGGCCCCTTGCCGTTGCAAGCGAGCTGGAACACCCCACGCTTTCGACACCGACCCGCCCGTTCGGCTCACTCGCCGGGTTGGACAGGTCGCGCCCGCCTCGCTCGCGTCAGTCGCGCAGCGCCTCGATCACACTGGTGAGGTGGGCACGGACGGCCGCCTCGGCGGCCTGCGGGTCCCTGGCCCGGATCGCCTCGATCACGGCCAGGTGCTCGCTCAGGGACTGCTGCGGGCGCCCCGGACGGAGCGCCAGTTGAAAGCGGTGGCGCACCAGTTGGGCATTGAGACGTTCCAGCAGTGCCACGGCCGTCTGCTGGCCGGAGAACAGCCTGATCCGCTCGTGCAGTTCCTGGTTGAGCTCGGAGTACGTCACCGGTTCGCCGCCGGCCACGGCCGTGCTCATCGCCGTGCCCAGATCGGCCAGTTCGGTCAGTTGCTCGTCGTCGGCCGTGACGGCCGCCTTGGCCGCGCACAACCCCTCCAGGACCATGCGGCACTCGGTGATGGCGACCGCCTCCTCGACAGTCACCACCCGCACCCGTGAGCCGCGGTTGCGGATCCGCTCGACCAGGCCCTGGGCCTCCAGGCCGAGGGCCCGCCGCCCCTGGCGGCGGGCTCAGCCCGTGCGGTACAGCGAGATCAGCAGTTCCACCACCGGCTGCATGGCGGGATGCGGGCCGTCGCGCCACCAGGCGAGCCGTACGGCGATCGGTTCCGCGTCGCGCACCGGCCGGTAGACAACCCCGGGCCGGGAGTACTGGTTGGCGGTGGACTCCGCCGTCACCCCGATCCGGCGCCCGGTGGAGATGGCGGCCAGCCAGTCGTCGACGTCGTGGGACTCCTCTGTCGCCGGACGGGCGTCCGCGGGCCACAGGTGCGCGGTCGTGGTGCCGGTGCGGCGGTCGACCAGCAGTACGCGCTCGCTGAGATCCGCCAGGCGCACCGAGCGGCGTCCGGCCAGCGGATCGTCCGCCGCCATCGCGCACAGCCTGCGTTCGAGCCCTACGATCGCCGAGTCGAAACGGCGGTCGTCCACGGGCCTGCGCACCACCGCGAGATCGCAGGCACCCTCGGCGAGCCCTGCCGTGGCCGAGTTGACGCGCACGAGGTGCAGTTCGGTCTGCGGGTGAAGTTCGCCCCAGCGCCGTTGGAAGGCGAGGGTGTGGCGGCCGAGGGCCGACCAGGCGTAGCCGATACGCAACCGGGCCGGGCCGGAGGTGGCCCCCCGGACCAGCTCGTCCACTTCGGCCAGCACCCGCCGGGCGTGCGCGACCACGCGCAGTCCGGTGCCGGTCGGGGTCACCTCGCGGGAGGTACGGCGCAGCAGTCGTACGCCCAGTGCGCGTTCGAGCGAGGCCAGCGTGCGGGACACGGCCGCCTGCGAGACACCGAGGGCGATGGCCGCGTCGGTGAACGTGCCCTCGTCGACGATCGCGACGAGACACCGCAACTGGCGCAGTTCCACTTCATGCATGACCAAAGCGTATGGAAAGTGGGGCGGATGCACTTTCCGCAAGGGCCGATGCTCTCGCACGATCGGGCCATGCATGGAGCATCCGCACGCCCGGCGGCCGCGGTCACGCGCCGGGCCGGTCCGGCTTCCCCGGGCCCGAGGCGCGCCCGGACGAGCCCCGCCGGAGTCGCCACGATGGCCGGCAGCGGCCTGTCCAACCAGGTCGGCGCCGCGCTCGGCTCGCTCGCCTTCCCCGTACTTGGGCCGGTCGGTGTAGTCGCGGTGCGCCAGTACGTCGCCGCGCTCGTCCTGCTCCTCGTCGGCAGGCCGCGGCTGCGCGCCTTCACCTGGCGGCAGTGGTGGCCGGTCCTGCTGCTGGCCCTGGTATTCGGCACCATGAACCTGTCTCTGTACACCGCCATCGATCGCGTCGGCCTCGGTCTCGCGGTGACCCTCGAGTTCCTCGGCCCGCTCGGCATCGCCCTGGCCGCCACCCGGCGGCGCGTCGACGCGTGCTGCGCGCTGGTCGCCATGGCGGGTGTCGTCACCCTGATGCGTCCCCGGCCGTCCACCGACTACGTCGGGATGTGCCTCGGTCTGCTGGCCGCCTACTGCTGGGCGTCGTACATCCTGCTCAACCGCACCGTCGGCCGGCGCACCCCCGGAGCGCAGGGTTCGGCGGCGGCCGCCGCCGTGTCGGCGCTGCTGTTCCTGCCGGTCGGAGCCGTCGTCGCCGTCCGGCATCCGCCCACCGCGCAGGCCGCGGTCTGCGCGGTGGCCGCCGGTGTCCTGTCGTCCGCGGTGCCGTACCTCGCGGACCTGTTCACTCTGCGCCGGGTCTCGGCTCCGGCCTTCGGGCTCTTCATGAGCGTCAACCCCGTCGTGGCCGCCGTGGTCGGCCGGGTGCTCCTCGACGAGCATCTGGGGTGGGCGGAGTGGGCGGGCATCGGGGCCGTCGTGGCCGCCAACGCGGTCAGCATCAGCGCACGCCGCGACTGACGGAGGCACTGCTCCCGCGCTGGAGCCCGCCGCGCGTCGGGCCCACGGCCTCGGGCTCCTCCGGGAGCGCCGCTTGCTCACATCACGTCCTGTTCACCTTGGTCCGGCGACCTTCGAACGCGCGCGGACGCCACGGCGGTGGAGAAGACGGCTTGGCCTTCGTGGAGCGACGGTCCGGCGCGTGGGGGCCTGCCGCGGGTGAGGGCTCGGGAGTGATCCCGTTCCGTCAGCCGAACCGCGTCATCCCGCCGGCGCCGTGCGGCGCACGGTCCAGTCGAACCGGCCACGGCACACCACCGTTCCTGCCGCATCGGTGATCGCGGCCCGGGTGGCGAGCCGGACCCGGTCGGTCTCGCCCCGCCACAGCGGCTCAAGGGTGCGCCCGGCCTCCTCGACCGCAGGAGGCGACGAGGCGTCCCCGGGCCGGGGCGAGGAACTCCACAAGTCCGCCGCCGTACCGAGGGGCACGACCCCATCGAGTGCGCGGGCGTGCAGGGCTGACGCAATGAGGGCGCCGAGTCCTGCCGCGTCGAGCAGGGCGATCAGTCCGCCGGAATGGAGCGAGCCGATCACGTTGGTCAGCTCCACGGGTGTCTCGCACACGATCTCGGCCGCCTCGTCCACGGCTCGGATCACCTCGATCCGGGCCGTGCGATGCGCCGGTACGGGCTCCAGCAGCGTTGTCCATCCCGTCAGCGTCTCTGATCAGCTATGTGATCCTGAGCCGGAGTGAGTTTCCGGGATCGTTTCCCACCGTGGTGGGGATGCATGGGCGTGGAGATGGAATCCAGCGCCCAGGGCTGCCCCTCGCGGCTGGTGCCGGTGGGTGGGTGTGCTGATCGTGTGCACGCGCTGGTGCCGGTGGGCTGCGCGGGGCAGCTGGGTCCGGCCCGTGTGAGCGTGTCCCTCCGGACGCTGGCCAGCAGGACCACGGGTCCGTGCTGGGGAGGGTGCCCTGCGTCGCCTGGGCGCGGGGCGTGTGGAACGGCGCCGGGTGGGGCCGGTTTTCGACCGGTCCTTCCGGCTGGTCTTCGCGGACGTGACGATCGCCGTCGATTCCAGCGTGTCCACGACGGTGCGGATGACCATCTGGCCACTGGTGGGATCGATGATGGTCTTGGCTTGGTGTGCGAGTCCGCGGGCGGCGATACGGCGCCAAGCACCGTGGTCGCGGTCGCCCTGCCAACGGCACTCCTGGCGGGGGCAGATGGCCCACTTCCATCCCGTGACGGTCGGGCGGTCGGGGGCCTTGCGATGCCGCAGCGGAGTCAGGCAGTGCGGGCACAGTTTGGAAGTGTTGCGCGCCGGGACCGTGACCACCGCGATGCCGTGCTCGGTGGCCAGGTGCCGCATACGGTCGGCGATCTGGCCCCGCACCTGCTGGGACAGGCGCGTGTTCATGGTGCGGCCCATCCCGCGGGCTTCCATCGACCGCAGGTCTTCCAGATAGATCACCGTCGCCCCGGCTGCGATGGCCTGGTCGACGGCCCACCTGGCGGCAGCCCGGGCGAGCGCGTCGTTGAGGTTCGATCTACGGTCGGACACGTTCCGGATCTCGTCTCGGAGCACGTCCCGTTTGCCAGCGAGCGCATGGTGTCCGCTGTGACCGATGAGCCGCATGTACTGGTCCGTCTTGGCGTTAAGCCGCTCCGACAGGCGGCGCAGCCGGTGCTGCTTGGCCAGGACGCCGGCGGCTCGGAACTGGGCACCGGCACCCTGCGCGGTGATCTGCCCATCGTCGTGGAGCCGTAGGGTACCGGCGGACAGCAGCGTGTTCAGGCCCCAGTCCACACCGAGTGCCACCGTGTGCCCGGTTGCTTGGGCCTTGGGTACGGCGTGGGTGTACGCGACGTCGACGTGTACCTTCCCGACTGCGGTGCGGAGGGTTGGCAGGTGCAGGACCGCGGTGACGGGAACGGTCGGGGGCAGGGTGATCAGGCACGTGACCCATGTCCAGTCCCGGTACGTGGCCGGGTCGGGGCGGGTGGGCAGCTGAAGCCGTAACACTGCCCTGGTGAGGTCGGTCTCCAAGCGTTCGATCGTGGCTTGCTGTCCGTCGCATGCCGACAGCAGCAGCGTCCTGGGTACGTGAGGTGTGTCCTCGAGTTCGAACAGGTCCACCGGGAGACGGCCGTGCGCGGTGAGGAACGCGGCTGCCTGGCGGGTGCGGGCCTTGATGATGCTGGACGGCAGATATGGCCCGCCCGGCACGGCCGCACGCACCTGCTCCCACTCGGCGGCCGTGCGCTTGCGCGGATCGACCGGCCACGTCGCCAGCACCCCCGCGGTCAGGTCGGCACGCCACTTGGCCGAGCGCAGGGTGCGTCCGGCCTGCTCCTGGGCCATGCGCACGATCCGGTCGTTGACCCGCACACCCTGAGGCGGGGCCGCGGCCCAGCCCAGACGACGCAGCGCCATCCAGGCGCTGGACGGCAACTTCCGTCCCCCGGCGTCCACGCCGCAGGCAAGGACATTCACATCACGGCTGTTGAAGCGCCCGCACAGCAGATCCGTCACCATGGCGGACACCAGGTCGACGCACCAGCCCACACGCTCCGCAAGCACCCCAGAGGACAGGAGTTCGCCGCTCTTCTCGTCCAGCCCGCCGCGGAGCAGGGCGCGAGCGCAGGCGGTGCGGGAGGTTTCGCCCTCACCGAGCGGCAGCTTCCGGCTCACGCGGCGCGCCCGGTGCCGCACTGGCTCAACTCGGCCAGCAGACGGCGCCGGTTCACGGCCGACTGCATCCCGTACAGGCGGCCGGCGAACGTGGTCACCCGCGACACGAAGTCTTCGACGAGTTCTTCCCGGCCACCGAGTTTCTTCGAGTGCAGTACCTCAAGCGTGGCGCCGTACACGGTCGGCAGTCGCTTGAGCCGGCCCGCACCGAACCGGGCCAGACGGCCCTCATGCGTAACACGCACCAGGGTGACACAGCCGTCGGCGACAGCGCCCGGCAGGGGCAGGAGACCGGGACGATCCGCCCGCACGCCAGAGGCCCGGTCGCGGAACACCTTGACCACCTGACCGGTGGAGGTGGCCCGCAGCTCCTTCTCCTGGGCATCGAGTGAGGACTCCTGCCCGCTGGAACCGGCCACCCGCACATACAGGCCCTCCAGACGCAGGCGCTCGCCTCCACTGGAGACCTTCATCGCCTCGATGTCGACCGAGGAAAACCGGCGCTCACGACCGACCCACGTCACCAGAGTCTTCCCCGAGTCAGCCCACAGACGAAGCGCAACCGGATGAACGCCCAGACGCTTCATGGCCTTTGACAGTCGAAGTAACTCCACACGGTCACCGTACGATCACCGAGGATTCTCCATCAAATCGGTGAACCTGGCAGGCGGCAGTGGCGCTCGGGTGACCGCTGGGCGACGGCCGGTCGCCGCCGCCCCGGGCCTTCTGTCAGAACGGGTAGCGCGCGTGCCGGGTGGCGAGGGTGACCCAGCGGGTGTTGGAGAACGCCTCGATGCCCCACCGTCCGCCGAAGCGGCCGTACCCGGAGGCTTTCACCCCGCCGAAGGGGGCCTGGGGCTCGTCGGCCACCGACTGGTCGTTGATGTGCACGATGCCGGTGCGCACCCGGCGGGCGACGGCCAGCCCGTGGGTGGCGTTCTCGGTGATGATTCCGCAGGTCAGGCCGTTCTCAGTGTCATTGGCGAGCGCTACCGCGGTGTCATCGTCCGCGAACGTCTCCAGCACGCAGACCGGGCCGAACGACTCGGTGAAGTAGAGCTCCGCGTCCTTCGGTACGCCGGTGAGGATGGTCGCCGGATGCACCGCTCCCTCGGGCTCACCACCGGTGAGCACGTCGGCGCCCTTGGCCACGGCGTCCTTCACCAGCGCGGCCAGCCGCTGCGCGGACCGTGCGCTGATCAGCGGGCCGACCACCGTCCGCGGATGCGCGGGGTCGCCCGCCCGCAGCGAGGCCACCTTCTCCACGAACTTCTCGGTGAACTCCTCGGCGAGCGACTCGTGGACCAGGATCCGGTCGCCCGACATGCAGATCTGCCCGGAGTTCATGAACACGCTGAAGGTGGCCGCGTCGACGGCATGGTCGACGTCGGCGTCGTTCAGCACGAGCACGGCGTTCTTGCCGCCCAGTTCCAGGACGGCGGGCTTGAGATGACGCGCCGCGAGCTCGCCGATGATCCGCCCCACTCCGGTCGAGCCGGTGAAGTTCACCGCGCGCACCCGGTCGTCGCCGATCAGCGCCTCGGCGATCTCGGCCGCGTCCTCTCGGGCGTTGGTGACCACGTTGAGCACCCCGTCCGGCAGCCCGGCCTCCCGCAGGAGGTCGGCGATGAGCAGACCGCAGGCGATCGGCGCGTCCTCGCTCGGCTTGACGACCACCGTGTTGCCTGCGGCGAGCGGTGCCGCCACTGCCCGTACGCCGAGGATGACCGGTGCGTTCCACGGCGCGAACGCGGCCACGACGCCGAGGGGTTCGCGCACCGCGAGGCCGAGCGTTCCCTCTTCCTGGGCGCTGAGCACCTCACCGCGCGGCGCGGTGATCGCGGCCGCGGCCTCACGCAGGATGTTCGCCGCCAGGGACACGTTGAAGTAGGCCCACGGCCGGGTGGCGCCCGCCTCGTGGGCCATGGTCTCGGCCACCTGCTCGCCCCGGGCGTCCAGCAGGTCGGCCGCCTTGAGGAAGATCGCCCGACGGGCGAAGGGCGCGAGGGCCGCCCAGTCCTCGAAGACCGCGTCCGCGGCGTCCACCGCCCGCCGTACGTCCTCGGGGCCCGCCGCCGCGAGGGTCGCGTACACCTCACCGGTGTAGGGGTTGACGTCGACGGTGGTGCGGGCGGACGCGGCGGGCACGTCCTTGCCGCCGATGAGGAGTTCGCGGGTGAGGGGCATGGCGGCTTCCTTTGGTACGGGCTAGGGCGGCAGGAGGACCGGGCGAACCGTGCAGGCTTGTTCGCCTGGTGAAATCCCATTCACTGATCCCTCGCGATGCTCCGGCGGGCCTCCGGGAATGTCAAGGCCCCCGGCGTCTTGTGCGGCCGGGGGCCTTGTCACACTGCGGTCGCGGGCCGCGTCGCCCTCAGGACTCGACGGCAGGCCGCAGCCCCGTCGCGGGCGCGGCCAGGTCGGTGGCCTGATGGAGCTGTTGGAGGTCGTTCAGGTGGTTCAGCCCCGCGAGTTGGCCGGAGACCGTCGGGATCTCCTCGCTGTACTGGGCCGGGACACCGGTGCGGGCCGCTGAGTCGAGCAAGGTGACCGGGTTGAGCCTGCCCGCGTCCTGGGGCGTGGTGGCCGCGCCGGCCACCGGCGCGGCCAGGCCCGTGACGCCCACGGCGAGACCGACTGCGGCGACGATGCGTCGTGTTGAGATCATACCCCAGCAACGTCACGGGGCTACGGACGGTCACGGGCAGCACCTCGGCCCTCACCCGCAAGGGGCACAGTCCGCTGCGCTTGCCGGGCCCCTGTCAGCGGGGGACGCTCGATGAAGAGGCCCTCCACGCCCCGCCGCTCCCCGGGCCGGGCCCTCGACGGAGGTCAGGGATGGGACGAGTAGGAAGACAGCGGCGTCTGAAGTTCCAGGTCGGCTCGCGGCTCTCCTGGACCTTCTCCGCACGGGCGGAACTGGGCCGGCAGGGCCGGACTTCGCTGCCATCACCCGTTTACGCGGCAGGTCTGCGCGCGTCCGTCTCCCTTCTGCGTTCGGTGCTGCGAGCCGCGCGCCCCCACCCCTGTCCGCCGGCCCGTCGTGCCGTTCGCAGGGGTCGGACCCGGCATCGGTGAGGCGCGTCCGCACCCGCCGCCGGTCTCGCCGTGGCCCGCGGCCGACGGTCCGGCCGAGTCTCAGGCGCCCGGCAGCCACCCGGCCGGCCGCAGGATGCCCAGCAGTTGCCGGACCAGTTCGTCGACGATCTCGTCGAGGGTCGCGTCCACCCAGCCGGCCCGCCAGTCGTGCAGCAGGCCGTTGACGCTGCCGATGAACGCCGTGGCGGCGATCCGATAGTCGCGGGGGGCCGCCTCGCCGTGCGCCGCCGCCTCGGCGGCCTCGGCGCAGATGAAGTCCACCCAACGGGACCGGCGTTCGAGCCGCTGCTCCTCCAGTCGCGGGCTGACGCCGATGATCTCGACGAAGGCGATGCGGATCCGGCGCGGATCGGAGGTGACGTTCGCGGCGTACGCCCGGAAGACCGCGGCGGCCCGCTCCGCGAGCGGCCGGTCGCGGGCCCCGGCCAGGGCGGCGGTCGCGGCCTCCTCCGCCCAGTCGTTGACCTGCAGGTGCAGCGCGGCCAGCACGTCCTCGAGGGTGTGGAACTCCTCGTAGAACTGACGCGTCGACAGGCCCGCCGCCTCGCTCAGTGCGGCGACGGTGGTGGCGCGGAAGCCCGGCCTGTCGCCGAAGAGTTGCAGCGCGGCCCCCAGGAACCGCCGGCGCCGCTCCGCCTGGCGCTCCTCGGCCGACCTGCCGCCGTACCGGCCCGTTGGCTGCCTGAGCCTGCCCGCCACCCGCTCCCCCTCGTCGCTCACTGATCCGTTCGACCGTTGCTCGATTTTGTCGCGTACGGAGTCTTGTGGAGAGGGCCGCCCCTTCCTTACTTTCCAGTAAGTCCACTGTGAACGCGGGCGTATTCAGATTCCCGAACTGCGGCACCCCCGGCCCCCCGAGCCGACCCTTCAGCGCTGCTTGTCATGCCTAGATCAGGATTGACCTCACAGATGGGACCCCCCATGTCCGTGCCCAGACCCCGCCACCTCCTCTCCTTCGCCGCCGCCCTCGCCCTGACCGCCGGCGGAACGGCCACGGCCGCCTCCGCACAGGACTCCCCCGCCGCGCTGCGCGAGGTGATGTTCGTCGGCAACAACTGGGACGGCACCGCCGACGTCATCAAGTCCACCGGAGACTTCGCCAGGATCGGCCGCGTCAACGTCATCCCGGACAAGGCACAGCGGATGGCGGAGATCAACGCCGATCCGATCAAGTGGATCTACTTCATGGCCATCCGCAACAGCGTCGGCGAGGGCCACGACCAGTTCGTCGACGACATGTACTCCACACCCGACGGAAGTTCCATGGTCGTCTCGCGGCCCAGCTTCGCCGACGTCGTCTCCATCGACCTCGCGACGGGGAAGATCAACTGGCGTTTCCCCCTGGCCGGTTACCGCGCCGACCACATGGCGGTCTCCCCCGACGGCACCAGAGTCGCGGTCTCCGCGTCCACCGCGAACAAGGTGCAGGTGCTGGACATCAGCACCGGCAGGCAGCTGGGCGAGTTCGCCACGGGCGACAAGCCGCACGAGAACATCTTCACCAAGGACGGCAAGTACATCTGGAACATGGCCATCGGCGACGTCAACACCCTGCTCGACGACCCGGCCTGGGACTGGACGAAGGGCGACCGGCACATCACGGTCGTCGACGCCACCACGTTCAAGCAGGTCAAGGTCATCGACATGCGGAGCCGACTGGACGCGATCGGGCTCAAGGACTTCTCCGACGCCGTGCGGCCCGCGGTCTTCAGCCCCGACGAGTCCAAACTCTACTTCCAGGTGTCGTTCTTCAACGGCTTCCTGGAGTACGACGTGGCCGCCGACCGGATCACCCGGGTGAAGACCCTGCCGAAGAACCCGGCCACCAGCGAGGACCGTACGACATGGGTGAACGACTCGCGGCACCACGGCATCTCGATGAACCCGTCCGGCACCGAGCTGTGTGTCGCGGGGACGATGGACGACTACGCGACGGTCGTCAACCGCGCCACGCTCCAGGAGGGCCCGCTCGTCACCGCCTCCAAGCCCTACTGGGCGACGGTGAGCGGTGACGGCGAGGACTGCATCATCTCGGAGAGCGGCGCCGACCAGGTCACCGCGATCGACTTCGCCACGGGCCAGAAGGTGACCTCGGTCCCGGTCGGCGACCACCCTCAGCGGGTGCGCCTCGCACACGTCCCGGCCGACTGGGCGGGCCCTTCCGCCGGCTGACCTCCTCTGCCCGCCGCACCGACGGCTCCGTCCGCACCGGGCTCAGCAAAGACGCGGACGGAGCCGTCGCCCCGTCCGCGCACCCCCGGTGGTGGCCGGAGCGGCTCATCCCTCGAGCCGGCGTGTCACGTTCAGCAGATACTCCTTCCGGTTCAGCGGGTTGTGGTCGGTGCGCGGCCGGCTGGGCGACGATCCGCCCCCGACGGGTGCGTAGTGGCCGAAGTCGCTCTCCAGCTCCCCTTCGCCCCGTGTCAGTCCCGGCAACTGCTGCTCCAGGGAGTGCACCTGGGCCGCCGGGACCGTGCCCTGCAGGACGCAGAGGGTTCCCCTCGTCCCGGTCGTCCGGGGCAGGGCCCGCATCGCGGCCAGCGCCGGCAGCAGGGCGCCGAGCGTGTCCGCCGGAGCCTCGATGCGGAAGTCGTGCATCGGCTCGTACACCCGGGTGGCCGCCCGGCGCAGCGCCTCGATCAGCACGAGTGGGGTCAGTCCCCGGAAGTCCGCGCCGGTGCTCGACATGCTCTTGTCGAATCCCTGGTGGGCATGGCTCTGGCGGGGCGAGTAGCCGGAGTGGGTCATGGTGACCGTGCAGTCGGTCACCTCCCAGCCGTGCAGCCCCTGTCCCAGCGTCTCCCGCACCGTGTCCTCGACGGCTTTGAAAAAGGCGTACGGCATCGAGCCCAGCTCCACCTCCAGCCGGAAGTCCACGCCCGAGCCGACCGGGGCGGGATCGACGCGGAGCCCGACCGTGGCGAGGAACGGGTTCGGGTCCTTCTTGTTGAACTCCACGGCCGCTCCCGTGCCGGCCGGCCGCTCGATGCACAGGGGCGTCGTCTCCCGGAAGGTGACCTCCAGGGCGAATTCATTGGCGAGCGTGGCCTGGACGACCTCCTTCTGCACTTCTCCGTAGAGCGACACGGAGGTCTCCTGCCGCACCTCGTCGTGCCTGAGGCCGATCAGCGGGTCCTGCTCGGCGAGCCGGATGAGCGCGAGGTGCAGCGCCCTTGTGTCGACGCCGGGCCCCGGCACCACAACGGTCTCCAGTGTCGGTGGCGCGAAGAACTGCCCATATGCCTTCCTCAGTACACCGATGCCGTCCCCGATCCTGATGTCGGCGAGTCCCCACAGTTTGCCGATCCGGCCCGCCTGCAGGGCGTCGCAACGGGCGTCCCCGCCGTCGTCGAAGACGCTGATCGCGGTGACCCTGCCCTCCTTGCGCCCGTCGCCGAAGGGCACGCGGTCGCGGACGCGGAGCGTTCCGGTGAACATCCGCGCGTACGCCACCTTCTCCCCGGCGGGGCCCCGCTCGATCTTGAACACGGTGGCCGAGAGGGGTTCGTCAGGGGCGCCGTCGGCGGCGGGCAGCAGTTCCCTGATGCCGCCGATCAGCTCGTCCACACCCGCCCCGGTGATGGCGGACCCGAAGTACACGGGATGCACCAGGGACTGGTGGGTCTGGTCGACGAGAGCCGTGTACAGGTGCTCGTCGTCCAGGGCGTCCTCGATGTACGCCGACAGCAGCGCATCGTCGTGGTCGGCGAGCACGTCGATCGCCGACGGGCCCAGGCCGGGTACGAAGTCCGCCTCAGGGGTGCCCAGTTCCCCGGCGCGTCCCATCGGCACGACCGCCACGGACAGGCGTTGGGACAGTGCGCGCAGCACGCCCTCCTCCTGGGCCCCACGCCGGTCGATCTTGTTGACGAAGATGAGTGTGGGGATCCGCAGCCGCCGCAGCGTCCGCATCAGGACGCGCGTCTGCGCCTGGACGCCCTCGACGGCCGATACGACGAGCACCGCGCCGTCTAGCACGCTCAGCACCCGTTCCACCTCGGCGATGAAGTCGGGGTGACCGGGCGTGTCGATCAGGTTGACGGTGATGTCGTCGAGCGCGAACGAGACCACGGCGGACTTGATGGTGATGCCGCGCTGCTTCTCCAGCGCGAGCGAGTCCGTCCGGGTGCTGCCGTCGTCCACGCTTCCGAGTTCGTCGATCACCCCGGCCGAGTGCAGCAGCCGCTCGGTCAGGCTCGTCTTACCGGCGTCTACATGCGCCAGGATTCCCAGATTCAGAGTGTGCGGGTTGCGCGTGTGCACCAAGCGTCATGTCCTTCGAAATGGGAGTGATTCCTTCCTGGGTGGACATGAACGCTGTGCGCATTGCCGCTCCTCGGCCTCGACGACTGGTCCCGTGCAGTGCAGCAGGACCCCGTCGGCGACGGCAACGGATTAACCTTCAACGAAACGGCGTCCGTCGCGGGCGACCCTGCCGCGGTCCCCCCACACCGCGCCCTCCCGGCGTGTCGGGCCGTTCGCGGTGTGGGCGGATCCGGTGGCCCCGTACGCTGACGGCCTGCCGTCCGTCACCCGCCCGGCGGCACCCGGCCGGTGAACGGCGCGGCCCGTCCTCCCCCCGCCCCAGAGCGATCCGGTCCCGTCGCGGGCCGGGCGCGCCTCCCCCACCGGCTCGCGCACCGGGTGCTCCGGACGTGCTCGCAGGGCCCGCCGCGAGCACGTGCCCGGGCCACCGGTCTGGACGCGCTCGCCGAGAGACAGGGGACCACCGCACGGAAGACTTGCGGCGCAGGTGACAGGAGCGGACCGTGACCGATGGAGGACGTGATGCGTGAGATCCTTCCGGCGCTGCACCGGTGGTACGCGGCGGGGTCCCCGTTCGGACTCGCCACGGTCGTCACCGTCAGCGACAGCGCTCCGCGCGGCCCGGGCGCCGCGATGGCCGTCGGTGCCGGCGACGACGTGGTGGGCAGCGTCTCGGGCGGCTGTGTCGAGGGCGCCGTGTTCGAACTGGCGCAGGAGGTGATCGAGTCGGGCGAGGCCCGTCTCGAGACCTTCGGCTACAGCGACGAGGACGCGTTCGCCGTGGGGCTCACCTGCGGCGGCCGGATCACGCTGCTGGTGCGCCGGGTGACGCCGCAGGAGGACGTCTCCTTCGGGGCGGTGGCCGAGTCCGTGGCCGCCGGACGTCCGGTGACGGTGGCGACGGTGATCGACGGTCCCGCGCCGCGTGGGGCCACGCTCGCCGTATGGGCCGACGAGGTGGCGGGGTCCCTGGGGTCGACGGGCCTGGACGTGGCGGTCACGGCCGACGCGCGCGGCGAGCTCGCCCTGGGCGCCACCGGGCGGCGGCACTACGGCCCGCACGGCGAGCGGCGCGAGGACGCCGTCTCCGTGTTCCTGCACTCCTTCGCGCCACCGCCGCGGATGCTGGTCTTCGGCGCCATCGACTACGCGGCCGCGGTCGCCCGTATCGGCGACTTCCTCGGTTACCGGGTCACGGTGTGCGACGCCCGCCCCGTCTTCGCCACGCCGAAGCGGTTCCCCGAGGGCGTGGAGGTCGTCGTGGACTGGCCGCACCGCTATCTGCACGCCACGGCCACCGACGACCGCACGGTGATCTGCGTGCTGACCCACGACCCGAAGTTCGACGTGCCCCTGCTGGAGGAGGCGCTGCGTCGGCCCGCCGCGTACATCGGGGCGATGGGCAGCCGCCGCACCCATGAGGACCGGATGAGCCGGCTGACGCATTCCGGGCTCTCACCGGCCGAGCTCGCCCGGCTGCGCTCGCCGATCGGTCTCGACCTCGGGGCGCGCACGCCCGAGGAGGTGGCGGTGTCCGTCGCCGCCGAGATCGTCGCACTGCGGTGGGGAGGCAGCGGCACGCCACTGGCGGCGACGGACGGCGCGATCCATGCCGCCCGGACCGGTCGCGAGCCGTCGTAGCAGGCAATCCGTCGGCGCTGCGGCACCCCAGGACGCGCCGCGCCGACCGCGACGGGCGGCCGGGCTCAGTCGTCCGCCGGCCGTCCGGCCCACGGCGGCAGCCGGTGCAGCACCACGCCCGTCAGTGCGCCGTCGGTCACGGTCGCGGTCATGTACGTGCAGTGGGGCTGGCGGCGGCGGTCGGTCGGGGAACCCGGATTGAGCAGGCGCAGCCCGCTGTCCGCCGTGGTGTCCCAGGGAATGTGGCTGTGCCCGAAGACCAGCACGTCAAGATCGGGGAAGCGCTCGGCGCAGCGGCGTTCCCGGCCCTGGGCGGCCCCGGTCTCGTGGACCACTCCGAGGCGCACGCCGTCGAGTTCGGCGCGGGCCACCTCGGGGAGGAGGGCTCGCAAGTCCGGGCCGTCGTTGTTGCCGTGGACACCGATCAGCCGGGCGGACCGGCTCTCCAGTAGGTCCAGGGTGGCGACGTCCACCCAGTCTCCGGCGTGGATCACCACATCCACGTGCGGGAGTTCCGCGAGCAGCCGCGCGGGCAGTTCCCTGGCGCGCTTGGGGAGGTGGGTGTCGGACATGAGGAGCAGGCGCACGACGTCAGGGTGTCACGCCGTCCGGGCCCCGTCCTGCCCGCGACTTCTTGGCCGGATGTGCGGCGTGGGCCCGGAGAGCCGGGCTCAGGTGCGCTCCGGCGACGGCGCCTGCGGCAGGGCGAGGTCCGCCCACACCTGCTTGCCGCCGCTGACCGGCACTGTGCCCCACGCCGTGGACATGGCCTCGACGAGCCAGATGCCCCGTCCGCCCGTGGCCTCCCAGCCGATGCTCGTCGGCCTGACCGGGGTGCGCGGCGAGGCGTCGGCGACCGCGATACGCAGCCGGTGGTTGAAGAGGGTGAGGTCAAGGCGGACCGGGCCTTCGGTGTGGACCAGGGCGTTGGTGACCAGTTCGGAGACGAGGAGGAGCACCGCGTCGAGTTCCTCGGTCGCATTCCAGGCGCGGAGGGTCCGGCGGGTGAAGCGGCGGGCGTGGCGGACCGCCTCGGGGACCCGCCACACCGTCCAGCTCTCGCGCAGCGGACGCACCGCCATGCCGTCGTAGCGCATGAGGAGGAGGGCGACGTCGTCGCTGCGGTTGGCACCGGTGAGCAGGGCGTCCGCGACGAGCCCGAGGTGCCCGGGATCGGCGGCGGACAGTTCGCGGGCCATCCGGGCGAGGCCGTCCTCGATGTCGACGTCGGCGGACTCGACCAGACCGTCGGTCGTCAGGGCGAGGACCGTCCCGGGCTGCAGCCGCAGCGGGCTCATCGGGAAGTCGGCCTGGGTGAGGACGCCGAGAGGCGGTCCGCCCTCCGACTCGGCGATCTCCGTGCTGCCGTCCGGGTGCCGGAGCACGGGCGGAATGTGGCCGGCGCGGACGCACCAGGCACTGCCCTCCTCCATGTCGACGTCGACGTAGCAGCAGGTGGCGAAGAGATCGGACTCCATGTCCACCAGGAGCCGGTTGGCATGCGAGACGACGACGTCCGGAGGGTGGCCCTCGGCGGCGTAGGCACGCAGTGCCGTGCGCATCTGGCCCATCAGGGTGGCAGCACCGGCGTTGTGTCCCTGGACGTCGCCGATGACGAAGGCCACGTGGTTGTCGGGCAGCGGGATCACGTCGTACCAGTCGCCGCCGAGCTCCAGCCCCGCGGTGGTGGGCAGATAGCGGGCGACGGCGACCGCGCCCGGCAGCTCGGGCAGACGGCGCGGGAGGAGGGCGCGCTGGAGCATGCCGATCAGTTCGTGCTCGGCGTCGAAGGCGTGGGCGCGCACCAGGGCCTGTCCGGCGAGGCCCGCTACCGCGGTGAGCAGGGCGCGCTCGTCCGCACCGAAGTCGTGCGGGCTGTCCCAGCCGATCAGGCAGGCACCGGCCATGGTGCCCGCGGCGGGCAGCGGCAGCACGGCGAGGCCGCCGGGGCCGACCTCCGCGACCGCGGGCTCCAGCTCGGTCCCGGCGGGCCAGACCGCGGGGCGGCCCTCCCGCAGCGCGGCGGCGAGAGTGGGCATGGCCCGCACGGGCGCGTCGGGCCACTCCGAGCGCCACTCCGTCCGCCACACCTCGGGCCACGCCTCCGGCTCCGGCGGGTCGAGGAAGGTGACGACGAGCCGGTCGGACTCCAACTCGGCGAGGGCCACACGGTCGGCCTTGAGCGGTTTGCGGAGGGCACCGATCACCGCCATGCTCACGTCCCGGACCGTGCCCGCCGTGGCGAGGTCCGCCGCCAGTCGCTGGATACGGGTGACGTCGCTGACCGCTGGACGCAGCTTCGAGGCGTCGATGACGGTGCCGACCAGCCGGGCCGACCGGCCCTCCCCGCCGGGGAGCATGCGCCCGCGCAGCCGCAACCACTTCGGCTCGCCGGAGGGCTTGAGGATGCGGAACTCCAGTTCCCGGTCGCCGAGGGACATGTGGTCGGCTTCGACCACGGACATCAGGGAGGGCACGTCCTCCGGCACGGTCCGGGCCAGGAGGGTCTCGACCCGGCCGTCGAACTCGTCCTGGGCGATACCGAACAACTCCAGCATCTCGTCGTCGACCTCGACCCGGCCGCTGTCCACGGCGAGGCTGAACGAGCTTCCGGCGGACGGCTCGACCACATCACCCTCGGTGCGGGCGGGTCCGGTGATGGCTTCGGCGAGAAGCCGCAGACAGCCGCGCTCCTCGGCGTCGAACCCGTCCAGCCTGTCGCTGACCGCGACCAGCCGCCCTCCGTCCGGAAGCGGCAGGACGGCCAGCGAGAAGTCCCCGCCCGGCAGCCGTTCGGCCTCGGCGCAGCGGGCGAGGTCCTCGGCGGTGAGCCACACGGACTTCCTGGAGCGGTGCACGCGCGCCGCCGGGCCGTCGGAGAGGGAGTAGGCGTCGCGCAGTCCGTACAGAGTCCGCGGCACACCGACCGACTCGGTGAGGCACAGTTGGCCGCCGTCCTCCGCCAGGGCGTAGACGGCGGCGAGGGCCGCGCCGGCGAAGACGAGGGCTTGTTCGAGGACGCGGCGCAGGCGCTCGCGCGGGTCGAGGTCCGTGGTGAGGGTCTTGAGGGCAAGTTCGGCACGGAGCGATCTCGTTCTGCGCCCCGCAGCGCCCTCACTGCCCATTTTGCAATTACAGCGCTTCCGCGACGTCGGCGCAGCCCCTGTGCGCAACCCGGTACGCGCAAACGTCGACGGGTGAGACGCGGCCGCCGCGCTCGTGTTCAGCCGCGTTCCTGGGGGTGACAGGGCCAGTCTGGGACCCGCACGCAGTCCTACCGTGGTCCTATGAACAGCACGAACGCGCTCGGCGACTTCCTTCGCGCCCGGCGGGCCCAGGTACGGCCCGAGGATGTGGGGATCACCGGTGGCGGGCTGCGCCGCGTCCCCGGGCTGCGCCGCGAGGAGGTGGCGACGCTCGCCGGTATCAGCTCCGACTACTACCTGCGTCTGGAGCAGGGGCGCGACCGCAATCCGTCCGTGCAGGTCCTCCGGGCGCTCGCCCGCGTCCTGGGCCTGGACGACGACACGACCACGCATCTGATCGGCCTGGCACAGCCCCAACAGCCCGGCGCCCGAAAGCGTTCCGCGCGGGACGAGAAGGTCCCGGTGAGCATCCGTCAGCTCATCGAGGGCTGGACGGGCAACCCGGCCTATGTGCAGAACAAGTTCACCGACATCCTCGCTGTCAACGCACTCGCCGCGGCCCTCTCCCCCCACTACGCGCCCGGCGTGAACCTGCTGCGGGCCGTGTTCCTGGACCCCGCCGAGCGGGATCTGCGCCGCGACTGGGAAGAGGCCACCGCCGAGGGCGTGGCGAGTCTGCGCGCGCACGTGGGCTCCGAGGTCGACGATCCGCGACTCGTCGAGCTGGTAGGCGAGTTGTCCGTGCGCAGCGAACGCTTCCGGCTGCTGTGGGGCCGTCATGACGTGCTGCCCCGACGCGGCCGCCTCAGCAGGCTGACCCACCCGGAGGTCGGTGACCTGGAGCTGCACTCGAACAAATTCGAGATCGGTGGGACGGACGGGCTCACCCTCGTCGTCTTCCACGCCGAACCAGGCAGCCGCAGCGCCGAACTGCTGGCGCTGCTGGCCAGTCTGCACGCCCCCGGCGGGCGACCGGCCGACCCTGACACGTCGGCGCACGATGCGCGTACCGGCCGCGACTCCGCCGCCTCCGGCGGGAGCCGCGGAAGCCGGGGCGGGCGGCGGGCCGGGCGTCGTTCTGCTTCCGCCGACAGAGGGTGAACGCCCGTGAACGGGCGGCATCCGAGGTCCGCGGCGTCGCGCGTGCGACGCACGCTTGCCCGACCCGCGGACGCGCGCCGGCGAGGTCCGGCCGTCGCGGTCCCGCCGCACCAGCGTGACTTTGCTCATTTTGCGGACGCCAACGCCCGTATGCGGCCTGCTGAACACACGGAAGCGGTCCAGCCCTCCCGCCGGGGCCGGACCGCTTCAGCGGCCGCGCAGGAACCGCTACGGCGTCCCGGTCACTGACCCGACACCAGTCCCGAACCGTCGCCGACACCGTTGCTCTGCGACTGGCCCGACGGGTCCGCCGCGCCGCTCGGCTGGTCGCCCGGGCTCGCCGTCTGCCCACCGGCGCTCGGGTCGACGGCACCGGACTGGTCGCCCGCGCCAGAGCCGGCCGCGCCGCCCCCGCCGAGCGTCGCGCCGGTCGCCTGGAGCGCCGTGGTCACCGGCTGGAAGAAGGTCTCGCCGCCCGTGGTGCAGTCGCCGCTGCCGCCCGAGGTCAGGCCGATGGCGCTGCCGTCCTGGGTGAACAGGGAGCCGCCGCTGTCGCCGGCCTCGGCGCAGACGTCGGTCTGGATGAGGCCCGTGACGGTGTCGACGCCGTTGGGGTCAGTCTCGCTCTGGAAGTTGACGGTGGCGTCGAGGCCCGTGACGGTCCCGTCGTGCAGACCGGTGGTGCTGCCCATCCGGAAGACCTGCTGGCCCACCACCGCGTCGGCGGCCTGGTTGATCTGGACCGTCTGCCCGTTGCCGACGTTGACCTCGCTCGGGGCCTGGGTGTTCGGGTCGTCGTACTTGACGAGCGAGAAGTCACCGTTGCCCGGGAAGGTGGCCTGGTCGACCGTGGCGATCGGCTGGCCGTTCTGCGAGTCGGACCACTGCTTGGCCGCGACTCCGCAGTGACCGGCCGTCAGGAAGGCCGGGCTGCCGTCGCTCGCCGTGACGTTGAAGCCGAGGGAGCAGCGGACGCCGCCGCCGTTCACCTGGGCGAAAATGGCGTCGCCGCCGGACACGAACGCCTTGAAGGTCCCGGCGGACTTCTTGACGGTCGCGACACCAGAGCCGAGGCTCTTGACGGTCGACTGGAGCGTGTTCCACTCGGAGCCGGTGACGGTGCTGTCGGCGGTGACCCGGATCTCGTTGGTCTTCGGGTCGACGGACCACGCGGTGCCGGGGATCGTCGCCCTGGTCCGGAGGGTCTTCGCGGCGGTCTGGAGCGCGGCGGTGCTGTTGCGCACCTGGTTGGGGACCGCGCCCGCCTTTCTGATGGTGTTGACGACGTTGCTGTCGTTGCCGACCACGTTGACGATGATCTGCTGCTTGTCCGCGCTGTAGTAGGAGCCCGCGAAGGCGTCACCGAGTTGGGAGGCCAACTGCGAGGCGAGGTCCGAGACGTCGCCGGCCTTGAACGTCCTGGGGGTGGCGTCCGTCGACGAGTCCGTCTGGGAGGCGTTGGCGTTGGGCAGCAGAAGGGCCGCAGCTCCGAGCGCCGCCACGCTTCCCGCCGCGATCGCGGCCTTGCGCTTGGGTATGCGTTTGTGACTCAACTCTTGACCTCCTGGGACGGGGGTGCGTTGCCGCCGTCCGGCAGCTGACTGGGCGCCTGGATGCCTGTTGATACGCACGCGTCACGGGGGCCGTTCAATCGCTCTTGCAACTGGCCGAGTTGGCGTATGCGAAAGCGTGAAATAGGTGGCAAACACGTCTGACGGAGCGCGGCGGGGGAAAGAATCACGCATGACTCCAGCCGAAGCCGACAAGCTCCTCTCCGACAACTTCGCCCCCTGGGTGCTCGAGCTGGGCCTGAGCGTGGTGGAACTGGACGACCGACGGACCGTCCTGCGACTGCCGTGGTCCACCCGGCTCGCCCGGGAGGGCGGCGGTCTTTCGGGACAGGCGCTGATGGCCGCGGCCGACACGGCCACGGTGATCGCGGTCTCGGCGGCGCGCGGCGGCTTTGTGCCGATGACGACGGTCCAGCAGTCGACCAGCTTCCAGCGCGCGGTCATGGACGCCGACGTACTGGTGGAGGTCGTACTCACCAAGCTCGGCCGGCGCATGGCGTTCGCCGACGTGACGATGACCGCGGAGGGCGAGGCGGAGATCGCGGCGCGGGCCAGCACGGTGTACGCGCTGCTCGGCTGAGGACGCCCGGCGGACACCGGCCGGGGGCCTTTCGGGCACCGTACGCCACCGGCCGGTGACGCAAGGTGGCGGACGCCCGGCGGAATCCCGACTTCAGGGAATCTGCACACCGATTACTCAAGCAAGTCACCGTGTACGGCGGATCTGCACAGTCGCGCGCGGGGGGACGCGCCATTGGAGAGGACTGTCCCATTCGGCCCCTCGGCGACAAGGCACCGTGTGCGTCGATGCCGCGCAGCATGTGAAGAAGTCGCCTCAAAGACGTGCGCAAGCCTGCACGGATCGCTCTCCGGTGACGTCAATTGCCCTGGTGAGAGCGATGGTTGAGTGGAATCGCCGAGCGTCGGCGTGCTTTGATCCGTTGCACCGCGGGGCCGCCGAGGATGCACCCGGCAACGGGTTCCCGGCGCCTGCGGACCGCGGCCGGACGTCTGTCCCCAGAGACGGGCCGCTCTCCCCTTGTGAATACCCATATGAAGGGAAGTTCCATCATGAACTCCACCCCCCAGGTTGAGACCGCCGAGATCTCGGACGCCGAGCTGGACGCCGTGTCCGGTGGCCTGTCCCTCAACGCCGTCGGCACCGTCACCGGCCTGGTGGACGGCGTCGCCCCGGTTTCCGGTCTGGCCGGCACGGCTGTCGGCACCGTCGAGGGTGTCACCGGCCTGAACACCGCCCCGGTCACCTCGCTGGTCGCCGGTCTCTGATCGCGCCCCTGCGCCGCTGAGTCCCGGAACCGCATACCGGTTCCGGGACTCACGGATGCCGTGAATCGGTCGGCTCGCACACGGGCCGGCTCCCCCGTTGACCCGGCTCACCCGAGCCGGCTCCCAGTCACCCGCAGGTGAGGGAAAGTTCCGTGCAGTTCCGCCAACAGGCCCTCGCCAAGCTGCAGTCGCCCGAAGAGCTCGACCTTCCGGTGCGCTTCGCCCGCCCCCAGGGCTGGTTCGTACTGACGGTCACGGTGGCCGCGATGGCCGCCGCGTCCGTGTGGGCCGTGACGGGCTCCGTGGCCTCCACGGTCAGCGCTCCCGCCATCCTCACGCACGGAGAGGGCAGTTACATCCTGCAGAGCCCCGTGGCCGGGCAGGTCACCGCGGTCCTCGCCAAGGAGGGAGAGCGGCTGCCCGCCGACTCCCCCGTGCTGCAGGTCCGCACCAGCCAAGGCGATTCGGTGGTGCGCACGGTCGCCGCGGGGCGGGTCACCGCGCTCGCCGCGACCATCGGCCAGATCATCCAGACCGGCGCGAGCGTCGCCGCCGTGGAGAAGGTCGCGCACGCGTCGGACCCGCTGTACGCGACGGTGTACATCCCCGCCGAGAACGCCGCCTCCATCCCCGCCGACGCCGCCGTCGACGTCACCGTCCAGTCGGTGCCTGCGCAGGAGTACGGCGTGCTGCGCGGTCATGTGAAGTCCGTGGACCGCACCCCCCAGTCGGCGCAGCAGATCGCCGCGTTCCTCGGGGACAGCCAGCTGGGCGAGCAGTTCACCAAGAAGGACCGGCCGGTGGCCGTGCTCGTGCGGCTCGACTCCTCGTCCCGCTCGAAGAGCGGCTACAAGTGGTCGTCCGCGGACGGCCCCCCGTTCGCCCTCTCCTCCATGACCCTGGCCACGGGTTCGATCCGCTTGGCCGATCAGCGTCCCGTCGATTGGCTGCTGCCGTGACCGCTCCCCAGGACACCCTGCCCCCGGTCCGGGGCAGACGCCGTGCCGCGCCGCCGCCGAAGCGCACCGTTCCCATGGGCAGGCGCAAGACCGTGCGCACCCCCACCGTGCTGCAGATGGAGGCCGTGGAGTGCGGTGCCGCCTCCCTGGCGATGGTGCTCGGCCACTACGGCCGGCACATCCCGCTCGAGGAGCTCCGCATCGCCTGCGGCGTCTCCCGCGACGGCTCGCGCGCCAGCAACCTCCTCAAGGCGGCCCGCAGTTACGGCCTGACGGCCAAGGGCATGCAGATGGACACGGCCGCGCTCGCCGAGGTGAAAGCACCCGCGATCCTGTTCTGGGAGTTCAACCACTACGTCGTCTACGACGGCATGGGCCGCCGCTTCGGCCGCCGGGGCGTGTACATCAACGACCCGGGCAAGGGCCGCCGCTTCGTGCCCATGGAGGACTTCGACACCAGCTTCACCGGCGTCGTCCTGGTCATGGAGCCGGGTGAGGGCTTCACCAGGGGCGGCCGCAGGCCGGGCATCCTCGGTGCCATGCCGGCCCGGCTGCGCGGCACGTCGGGCACCATGCCCGCCGCCGTCCTGGCGAGTCTCCTCCTGGTGGTGGTCGGGGCCGCGCTCCCCGCGCTGAGCCGCACCTACATCGACATGTTCCTGATCGGCGGCCAGACCTCGCTGCTCGGCGTGCTGTTCGCGTCGATGGCGACCTGCGTGCTGCTGACGATCGTGCTGACCTGGCTGCAGCAGGCGAACCTGCTGCGCGGGCGGATCATCTCCTCCACTCTCTCCAGTGCCCGCTTCCTGCGGCATCTGCTGCGGCTGCCGGTCACGTTCTTCGCCCAGCGCAGCCCCGCCGATCTGGTGCAGCGGCTCCAGTCCAACGACGCGGTCGCCGAGACCCTGGCCCGCGACCTCGCGGCGGCCGGTGTCGACGCGGTCGTCGTCGTGCTCTACGCGGTGCTGCTGTACACGTACGACCCGCAGTTGACGTTCGTCGGTATCGGCGTCGCGCTGCTGAACGTGGTGGCGATGCGGGTCGTCGTACGGCTGAGGGCGACGCGCACGGCCAAGCTGCGCGCGGACACCGCCCGGCTCACCAACACGTCCTACACCGGCCTGCAGCTGATCGAGACGATGAAGGCGACCGGAGGCGAGGACGGCTACTTCCGCAAGTGGGCCGGCCAGCACGCCACCACGCTGGAGGAGCAGCAGCGGCTGGGAGCGCCGAGCGCCTGGCTGGGCGTGGTCGCCCCCACGCTCGCCACCCTCAACAGCGCGCTGATTCTGTGGATCGGCGGGCTGCGGGCGGTCGAGGGCCATATCTCGGTGGGTCTGCTGGTCGCCTTCCAGGCGCTGGTGACCCGCTTCACCGCGCCGATCACCCGGCTCAACGGGGTCGCGGGCCGTATCCAGGACTTCGCGGCGGACGTGGCCCGTCTCAAGGACGTGGAGAACTTCCGGGCGGACCCGCTCTACGGGCGCTCCGGCGGCCGTGAGTCGACCCGCCGGCTGCACGGCCATGTCGAGCTCGAGAACATCTCGTTCGGCTACAGCCCGCTCGACAAACCGCTGCTGACCGGCTTCCATCTGACGGTCGGCCCCGGCGAGCAGGTGGCGCTGGTCGGTGGCTCGGGCAGCGGCAAGTCCACGGTGTCCAGGCTGATCTCGGGCCTGTACGCCCCGTGGGAGGGCGAGATCCGCATCGACGGCCAGCGCCTGGAGGACCTGCCGCGCGGCGCGCTCGCGTCCTCCGTGTCCTTCGTCGACCAGGACGTCTTCCTCTTCGAGGGCACGGTCCGCGACAACGTGGCCCTGTGGGACCCCTCGATCCCGGACGACGCCGTGGTCGCCGCACTGCGGGACGCCGCCCTGTACGACGTCGTCATGCGCCGCCCAGGAGGCATCCACAGCCGCGTCGAGCAGGACGGGCGGAACTTCTCCGGCGGCCAGCGCCAACGACTCGAGATCGCACGGGCGTTGGTGCGCGGCCCCAGCATCCTGGTGCTCGACGAGGTGACCAGCGCCCTGGACGCGGAGACCGAGCAGACCGTGATCGACAACATCCGCAAGCGCGGCTGCGCCTGTGTGGTGATCGCGCACCGGCTCAGCACCGTGCGCGACAGCGACGAGATCGTCGTGCTGCAGCACGGCACGATCGTGGAACGCGGGCGGCACGACGCCCTGGTGGCGGCCGGCAGGGCGTACGCCGAGCTGGTCAGGGAGCGATGAGATGACGACGGTTCACGAGGGCGACCTCGTCCTCAATGCCCTCGGCCAGATGGGGGCCCCGGTCGACTGCGCCGGCCTCGGCCGGCTCGACCTGGAGGGGCCGCAGGTACTGTGGCTGGTCGCCTCCGGTGCGCTGGACCTGTTCGCGGTGGACTCCGTCGTGCAGGGCCACTGGCACCACATCGGCCGTCTGGAAGCCGGCGCCCTGCTGCTCGGCCCGGTCCCCGGTCCCCAGCACACCCTGGTCGCCCGCCCGGTGCGCGACTGCGTGGTGCGCCGCATCCAGCTGCGCGAGCTCTACCAGCAGGTCGACACCCAGACGTGGTCGTACGACGAGTACGGCAACCCGCAGTACGTGCCGCCGACGACGAGTCCGCTGGAGTACGCCCTCGCCCTGGGCGTCGGCCGCGGCCTGTCGATCCTCTTCCAGGCGCCGATGGCCAACGACCGGGCCGCCGACATCACCGACGACGACGTGTTCTGGATGCAGGTGCCGCCGGGCAGCGTCCAGTACGGCTCGCTGTACGGGGCGGAGGCAGCGGCCGACCTGCTGATGGACCCCGCGATCTGGCAGAGCATGGTCGACCAGCAGTACCGCCTGCTCACCACGCTCGACCGTTGGATCGAGCAGTTGGAGCGCAGCCACGAGACCCGTACGGCGGCGGGCATCAAGGCGGGCGAGGCGGTGCGTGCCCAGGCGGACCAGACGCTGCTCGCCTCGATCGGCAAACCGTCGGCGAAGCGCACGACGACGGCGGACGCCGACGCCACGTACGCGGCCTGCAAAGTGGTGGCGCGTGCCGCGGGGATCACGCTCGCCGAGCCCGCGCAGAGCGGCGCGGAGAGCGACCGCCTGGACCCGGTCGAGCGCATCGCGCTCGCTTCCCGTGTCCGCACCCGGGCCGTCCGGCTCGACGGACCCTGGTGGCATGAGGACGTCGGCCCCCTGGTGGGCCACCGGGCCCTGTCGGGCGCGCCCGTGGCGCTGCTGTGGCGGCGCGGCGGCTATGCCGCGGTCCAGCCGTCGTCGGGGCGGGAGACACCGATCGAGAAAGCGAACGCCGCCGAGTTCGAGTCCCGTGCCGTGATGTTCTACCGTCCGCTGCCCGACCGGCGGCTCGGCCCGTTCGGGCTGCTGCGGTTCAGTATGCGTGGCACGGGCGGCGATCTGTGGGGCCTTGTGCTCAGCGGTCTGGTGACCGTCGTCATCGGCGCGCTGGTGCCCATCGCCACCGGCAAAGTGCTCGGCGAGTTCGTGCCGAAGGCCGAGGAGGGGCTGATCGTCCAGGTCTGCCTCGCGATCATGGTCACCGGCGTGGTGGCGGCGGCGTTCATGCTGCTGGAGAACCTGACCATCCTGCGCCTGGAGGGGCGGATCGAGGCGACGCTCCAGCCCGCCGTCTGGGACCGGCTGCTGCGGCTGCCGACGAAGTTCTTCGCCGAGCGGTCCACCGGTGAGCTGGCCAGCGCGGCGATGGGCATCAGCGCCATCCGCCGGCTGCTCGCGGGCGTCGCCCCGGTGGTCGCCCAGTCGGTGACGGTCGGCGTGGTGAACCTCGCGCTGCTGCTCTGGTACAGCGTGCCCATGGCACTGGCGGCGATCGGCATGCTCGTCGTCATCGCCGCCGTGTTCCTGGGACTGGGGCTCTGGCAGGTGCGCTGGCAGCGGCGGCTGGTGCGGCTCACCAACAAGCTGAACAACCAGGCGTTCCAGACCCTGCGGGGCCTGCCCAAGCTGCGGGTCGCGGCGGCCGAGAACTACGCGTACGCCGCCTGGGCGCGGGAGTTCGCCCGCAGCCGGGAGCTGCAGCAGCGGGTGGGCCGGATCAAGAACCTGACGACGGTCATGGGAGCGGTGTATCTGCCGCTGTGCTCACTGCTGCTGTTCATGCTCCTCGCCGGCCCGGCCCGGGGCACGCTGTCGGCCGCCGCCTTCCTCACCTTCAACACCTCCGTGACCATGCTGCTCACCTCGGTCACCCAGCTGACCGGCACGTTCGTCTCGGGGGTGGCGGCGCTGCCGCTGTTCGAGGAGATCAAGCCGGTGCTGGACGCGACGCCCGAGGTGCGCACGGCGAGCACCCGCCCGGGTGTGCTGACCGGCGGCATCGAGGCGCGCAGGCTCTCGTTCCGGTACTCCGACGACGGCCCGCTGGTCCTCGACGACGTCTCCTTCAACGTGCGGCCGGGCGAGTTCGTGGCGATCGTCGGCCCGAGCGGCTGCGGCAAGTCCACCCTGCTGCGGCTGCTGATCGGCTTTGACAAGCCGGTGTCGGGCAGCGTCCTGTACGACGGCCAGGACCTCGCGGCACTCGACCAGTCAGCGGTACGCCGCCAGTGCGGGGTGGTGCTGCAGCACGCTCAGCCGTTCTCGGGTTCGATCCTGGACGTCATCTGCGGCACCGAACCGTTCACGCCCGAGGAGGCGATGGCGGCGGCCGAGATGGCGGGCCTCGCCGAGGACATCAAACGGATGCCGATGGGACTGCACACCATCGTCCAGGGCAGCGGCGCGATCTCCGGGGGGCAGCGTCAGCGCCTGATGATCGCGCAGGCCCTGATCCGGCGGCCGCGCATCCTCTTCTTCGACGAGGCGACGAGCGCGCTGGACAACGAGACCCAGCGGAAGGTCATCGAGTCCACGCGCGCCCTGAACGCCACCCGCATCGTCATCGCCCACCGTCTGTCCACGGTGCTGGACGCGGACCGCGTCATCGTGATGGAGGACGGCAAGGTCGCCCAGCAGGGCCCGCCGGCCCAGCTCCTCGCGGACACGTCCGGACGGCTGCACGAGCTGGTCCGGCGTCAGATGGCGTGAGCGGTCAGTCGTCCGCGCCGGGGACGGGCGCACCCGAGGGGATCCCAGCCTGGATGTAGCCCTCGTAGTACTCCTTCCAGGGGGCGCTCATCCCGGCGTGCGGACCCTCGAACCGTTCGCCGCGGGCCTTGGCGTCCAGGGCCGAGAGGCACACCTCCCAGCCCGCGCCGTTGCGGGCCGCTGTGTTCTGGGCGCCGAGGACGTTGGTCAGCGTGAAGCGGGTGCGTTCACCGTCCAGCTCCTCGAGGTCGAAGTGCAGCTCGTCGCCGCCCCACTCGAAGGAGAGGTGCCGCGGCGCCTCCACGGCCAGGACCGTACCGGTCGACTCGGGCATGTTGGGGTCGCCGCTGAACCGGACGGTCCCGCCCGGGCGCAGGTCGAACTCGGCGCGGGAGGGGAACCACTGGGCGAGTTCGTCGGGATCGGTGACGAACCGCCAGACCCGTGCGGCCGGGTGGTCGTAGACGCGGGTGAAACGGACGGCGGGGCGGCCGTCGTCGAGGGAGACGTAGGTGCCGGTGAGTTCGGCGGCCATGGGGATCAGTCCTCCGGGAAGGGTTCGTCGGTGCCGTCCGATGTCTCGTCCAGGCGCCGCCCCAGCGCGTCCAGGCTCGCGTTCCAGAGCCTGCGGTAGGGGGCGAGCCAGGCGTCGAGTGCGGCGATGGGGGCCGGGTCGAGCGCGTACACCCGGCGCTGCGCGTCCTGTCGTACGCGCACCAGACCCGCCTCGCGCAGCACCTTCAGATGCTTCGACGTGCTCGGCTGGCTGAGACCGCACGCCTCGACGATCTCACCGACGGGCCGCGGGTGCTCCAGAAGGAGCGCGACGATGGCCCGCCGATGGGGGTCGGCGAGGGCGGTCCACAAAGAGGCATCGGACACGGAGCCAATATGCCTCGCTGGTTATATTCCTGTCAAGGAATG
Source organism: Streptomyces sp. NPDC001156 (assembly GCF_053598275.1). Lineage (NCBI taxonomy): Bacteria > Bacillati > Actinomycetota > Actinomycetes > Kitasatosporales > Streptomycetaceae > Streptomyces > Streptomyces sp. NPDC001156. The sequence goes on from NZ_JBSFJX010000009.1 coordinate 119,966, forward strand.
TTCAACCCGACCCTCCCTGAACGTCGACGCCGAGCACGACGCGATCCGGCTCACCCCCTATCGAAACGTTGTCGTTTCGAGAGGGCTCGCCTAAGCTATGTGTACGAAACGGTTTCGTTTAGGCCGTTGATCCGAACGACTTTCCCTGGAGTGGTTCTCGATGTCCCAGATGGTGAAGGACGGCGCCCTCGCAGGCGCCGTGGAGGCGCCGCCGGCGGCCTCGCCGAAGCGGTGGTGGATCCTCGCGGTGATCGCGATCGCCCAGCTGATGGTGGTGCTCGACGCCACCATCGTGAACATCGCCCTGCCGTCCGCCCAGGCGGACCTGGGCTTCTCCGACGCCAACCGGCAGTGGATCGTCACCGCCTACGCTCTGGCGTTCGCCTCCTTGCTGCTGCTCGGCGGACGGATTGCGGACCTGTTCGGACGCAAGCCCGCGTTCCTCGTCGGCGTCGTCGGATTCGCCGCGGCCTCCGCGCTGGGCGGGGCCGCCACCGGCTTCGGCATGCTGGTCACCGCCCGCGCCCTGCAGGGCGTCTTCGGCGCGCTGCTCGCCCCGGCCGCGCTCTCGCTGCTGAACACGACGTTCACGGACGCCCGTGAACGCGCGAGGGCCTTCAGCGTGTACGGCGCGATCGCCGGCGCCGGCGGTGCCGTAGGGCTGCTGCTCGGCGGCGTACTGACCGACGGGCTCGACTGGCGCTGGACGCTGTACGTGAACGTGGCCATCGCCGTGGTCGCCTTCGTGGGTGGCTGGATCCTGCTCGGCAACCACCGCGACGCCGCGAACTCCAAGCTCGACGTACCCGGCACGCTCCTGGTCGCCGGCGGTCTCTTCTCCGTGGTCTACGGCTTCTCCAACGCCGAGACACACCACTGGGGCTCCCCGCTGACCTGGGGCTTCCTGACCGTCGGCGGTCTGCTGCTCGTGGCCTTCGCCTGGTGGCAGACCAGGGCCCCGCACCCGCTCCTCCCGCTGCGTGTCCTGCTCGACCGCGACCGTGCGGCCTCGTTCCTCGCGGTGCTGATCACCGGCGCGGGCATGTTCGGCGTCTTCCTCTTCCTCACCTACTACCTGCAGCTGAACCTGGGGTTCAGCCCGACGAAGACCGGCGTGGCGTTCCTGCCGATGGTCGGGGCGCTGATGGTGGCGGCGCAGCTGGGCACCACGGTGCTGCTGCCGCGGATCGGCCCGAAGGCCGTCATCCCGCTGGGCTTCGCCGTCGCCACGGCCGGCATGGCCTGGCTGACCGGCATCGGGCTCGGCTCGCACTACGCGACCGCGGTGCTGCCGCAGTTGGTCCTGATCGGCGTGGGCCTGGGTCTGGTGATGCCGCCCGCCATGCAGCTGGCCACCGGCGGAGTGGCGGCCGAGGACGCGGGTGTCGCCTCCGCGTCGGTCAACGCGATGCAGCAGGTGGGCGGTTCGATCGGCACGGCGCTGCTGAACACCCTGGCCGCGACCGCCGCGACCGACTACCTCGCCGGCAAGGACCCGACCGACAAGCTGGTGCGTGCCCAGGCGACCATCGAGAGCTACACCACGGCCTTCTGGTGGTCGGCGGGCCTGTTCGCCGCGGGCGCCCTCGTCGCGTTCCTGCTCTACCGCCCCGGCAGGCAGCAGCCGGGGCCCGAGAACGCCACCATCATCCACATGTGAGGTCCACCCAGGCCGAGGGGCCGCCGTCCGCAGGGAGACGGCGGCCCCTCATCTGTTCTGGTAGCGGGCCGCGGCGGCGGCGACTCGGGCCTGCTGGAGGATCTCGTTGCCCGGTGCGGCGGGCCGGTAGACGACGAGCGCGCGGTGCCGCTTCTCCAGCCGCAGGTCACCGGTGGCCCGCACCAGCTCCCCGTCGTACGCGAAAGTGTCCGCCCCCCTGATGTCCTCCACCTGGGCCCAGGCCACCCGTTCGGCGCAGTAGACCCGCGAACGGCCGAGGACACCGGCGATCGCGGAGAGGACCACTCGGGTACGGGCCAGGCGGTGGCCGCCGTCGATCAGCCGCAGATCGAGCAGTCCGTCGTCCAGGCACGGCCGGAACGCGGGCGCGAAACCGTCCGGGACATAGCGGCAGTTGCCGGCGAACAGCAACCACAGCCGTCTGGGGCGGCCGTTGAGCCGCAGTTCGACGGGGGTCGCGGTGCGCAGCACCCGCATGAGCGCCAGGGCCGAGGCGGCCCACTTGCCCCAGCGGCGCTCGAGGCGCTCGCGCATCCGCACCAGATCGGCGTACAGGCCGATGCTGAAGGTGTTCAGGAACTCGACGGACTCCGTGCCGGGGACCTGGGCCGACCAGGACGCGGCCACCGCGATGTCCACGGCGACCGCGTCACCGCGGGCGACCGCGGCCGCGGTGTCCTCCGGGTGGGGCACGCCGACGTCGAGGGCGAAGTGGTTGAAGGTGCCGCCCGGAAACACCGCGAGCGGCAGCCCGTTGCCGGCGGCGGCACGCGCGGCCGCGTTGACGGTGCCGTCCCCGCCGTACACGCCGAGCGCACCGCTCCGTTCGACCGCGCGGCGCACCGCCCGGTCGAGCAGTTCGGCGAAGTCGTCGTCCGGGCCGCATTCGACGAGTTCGGCTCGGGGCAGCAGTTCGGTGAGGAGGACGGCGGGCGGCAGCGCGGGGGCCGCTGCCCCGGCTCCGGAGCCGCTGTTGACGAACACGACGAGCCCGTCGCCGTCGGGCAGGGCCGGCGCCGGGGCCGGCGGCCGCTCCCGCTCGGGATTCACCTGGCGCGGCGGCCACCAGCGGCAGGTCAGCAGCGCGGCGCCGGCGCCGATCGCCGCCCCGGCCAGGACGTCCCCCGGGTAGTGCACGCCCACGTAGACCCGTGAGAAGGCCACGGCCGCGCCGAGGGGGGCGACCAACGCGCCGTACCGGGTGGACTCGAGGGCGACCCCCGTCACGAACGCCGCGGCCGAGGCCGCGTGGCCGGAGGGGAAGGAAGTGGTCCACGGCTGACGGGTGAGGTGACGCACCGGCGGTACGGGGTCGAGCAGGGGGCGGGGACGCCGGGCGCTCCACTTGACGACGGTGTTGACGGTGAGCGAGGCGATGGCGAGGGAGCCGATTCCCCGCAGGGCGGCGCGCCGGGCACTACGGCCGCCGAGCGCCGCGAGCCCGGTCGCCGCACCCATCCACAGCCGGCCGTGGTCGGCGAGGTGGCTGAGCCTGGTGAGCGCTGGATCGGCGCCGGGCACCCGGGCGGTGGCGACACGGGTGAACAGCCGTCGGTCCAACTCGCCGAGGATGCGCATGCTCCAGGGCTACCCGGACGGGACCGTGCGGGCATCCGGGGTGCGGCCAAGCGGTGACCGGACTGCTCCGGGCGGACGAGCCACGCGTCCGGGCACCTCCGGGGCCTCCGCCGGCCCCGGGCCCGGGTCTGCGGCCGGCGCACCCCGTCCAGGGTGGGCCGGCCGCCGCGCGCCGCCGCTACTCGCCCGCGTAGGCCTTCGTCAGGGCGGCGATGTCGAGCTTGCCCATCGAGAGCATCGCCCGCGTCGTACGGGCCGCCTTCTCGTGGTCCGGGTCGCCGATCATGTCGATCAGCCCGTCGGGGATGACCTGCCAGGACACCCCGTACTTGTCCTTGAGCCAGCCGCAGGGGCCGGGCTCGCCGCCGCCCTCGACGAGCTTGTTCCAGTAGTGGTCGACCTCCTCCTGGTCGGCGCAGTGGATCTGGAAGGAGATCGCCTCGTTGAAGGTGAACTGCGGGCCGCCGTTCAGCGCCACGAACTTCTGGCCGTTGGCCACGAAGTCGACGGCGATCACCGAGCCGGCGGGTCCCGGACCGGCCTCGGTGTAACGGCCGATCCGGCCGATGCTGGAGTTCTTGAAGATCGCGACGTAGTAGTGCGCCGCTTCCTCGGCCTGGCCGTCGAACCAGAGACATGTGGTGAAACCTTCGGTGGGCATGGGCACCTCCTGGAGCGTGGAACGCGGTCACCTCTTTCGACCGATCCTCGCCCCGGAACTCATCGGCCGGACGGCGATCTATTGCGTGGGGCGCCGACAGCACCCGAACTAGCATCCCCACCATGACGACGTCATCGCCCGCCGACGGCATCCGGCCCTTCCGTCTGGCCATCCCCCAGAGCGACCTCGACGACCTGCACGACCGTCTCGACCGCACCCGCTGGCCCGACGAACTGCCGGGCGTGGGATGGGCTTACGGGGTCCCGCGCGACTATCTGCAAGAACTCGTCCGGTACTGGCGCCACGACTACGACTGGCGGGCCGCCGAGGCGCAGCTGAACGAGTGGCCCCAGTTCACCACGGAGATCGACGGGGCACATGTCCACTTCGCCCACATCCGGTCCCCGGAACCGGACGCCACCCCCTTGGTCGTCACCCACGGCTGGCCGGGCTCGTTCGTCGAGTTCCTGGACATCGTGGGGCCGCTGACCGACCCGGCCGCCCACGGCGGGGACCCGGCGGACGCGTTCCACGTCGTGCTGCCGTCCATCCCCGGGTTCGGACTCTCCGGGCCCACCCGGGACACCGGCTGGGAGCCGCGCCGTATCGCTGACGCCTGGACCGTGCTGATGAGCCGGCTCGGCTACCCGCGGTTCGGCGTGCAGGGCGGGGACTGGGGCGCGGCGATCTCCCGCGAACTCGGCCGCGTCCACCCGGACCGGGTGATCGGCGTCCATCTGAACCTGCTGCCGGGCGCGCAGCAGACCACCGAGCCGACCGGCGATGAGCTGTCCGCGCTGGGCCCCGAGGAGCGCGAGAGCACGCTCGCGTCCTGGCACCGCTGGTCGGCGTGGCAGCGCGAAGAAGCGGGCTACGCGATCGTGCACTCCACCCGGCCGCAGACGCTCGCGTATGCGCTCACCGACTCGCCGGTGGGACAACTCGCCTGGATCGTCGAGAAGTTCAAGGCGTGGACGGACTGCGCCGAGCTGCCCGAGGAAGCCGTCGACCGGGACCGGATGCTCACCGACGTGATGCTGTACTGGTTGACCGGCACCGCCGGTTCCGCGTCCCGGATCTACTACGAGCGGGCCCATGCCTCGGGCCGGGGCGCCGCGCCCGCCGAACCCTCCACCGCCCCGACCGCGCTCGCCGTCTTTCCGGCCGAACCGCAGGTCCCGCTGCGGCACAAGGCCGAGCGGACGGAGAACATCGTGCGCTGGACGGAGTACGACCGCGGTGGGCACTTCGCCGCGATGGAGGAGCCCGATCTGCTGGTGGACGACGTCCGGGCCTTCTTCCGGCAGCTGCGCGAGAAGGGCTGAGCCCGGGCTCTGCCCGTGGCGAATCTGCGGCGGGCAGAGAAATCTCCTCTGGCCGTCGCCGGCGGCCGACAGTGGAGTCGACGGCGTACCCGCGTCACGACAAGGAGACCCGATGACTCCACTGCTCCGACTCACCAGGCCCTCGCCCCGTGCGGAGGAGGGCGAGACCTCGACGAGCCGCTTCGACGACCATCTCGCCGCACAGTTGCTCGCCCAGCGGATCGTCATCCTGGGCACGCAGGTCGACGAGGTGTCGGCCAACCGGGTGTGCGCGCAGCTGCTCCTGCTGTCGGCCGAAGACCCGCGCAGCGACATCAGCCTGTACATCAACAGCCCGGGCGGGTCGGTCACCGACGGTCTCGCGATCTACGACACCATGCGGCTGATCCCTAACGACGTGTCGACGCTTGCGATGGGCTTCGCGGCCAGCATGGGCCAGTTCCTCCTCACGGTGGGAGCGCCCGGCAAGCGGTTCGCGCTGCCGAACGCGCGGATCATGATGCACCAGCCGTCGGCCGGCATCGGCGGCACCACCGCCGACATCGAGATCCAGGCGGAGAACCTGGAGTACACCAAGAAGGCCATCGAGCGGATCACCGCCGAGCACACCGGGCAGAGCCAGGAAACCATCGCGCGGGACGGAGACCGGGACCGCTGGTTCACCGCGGAACAGGCCAGGGAGTACGGGATGGTGGACCGGGTCGTCGAGTCGCTCGCCGACGTGCGCCCGGCCTCCTCCCGCCGACGGATGGGGTTGTGACATGGGGTCGTACACAGTTCCGTACGTCGTCGAGCGGACCGCGCAGGGCGAGCGGTCGTACGACGTCTTCAGCCGGTTGCTCTCCGAGCGGATCATCTTCCTCGGCACCGAGATCGACGACGGCGTCGCGAACGTCGTCATCGCCCAGCTCCTGCACCTGGAGTCGGCGAACCCGGAACACGAGATCTCGATCTACATCAACTCTCCGGGAGGATCGTTCACTTCCCTCATGGCCATCTACGACACGATGACGTTCGTGCAGGCGCCGATCTCCACGTTCTGCGTCGGGCAGGCCGCTTCCACGGCGGCGGTGCTGCTGGCCGGCGGAGACCCCGGGCGGCGATTCGTGCTCCAGCACGCCCGGGTGCTGCTCGGCCAGCCTGCCAGCGGCGGCCGGCAGGGCACGGTCTCGGATCTGAGCCTCCAGGCCAAGGAGATGGTCCGCATCCGCGCCCAGGTGGAGGAGGTGCTGTCCCGCCACACCGGTCACGAAGTGGCGGCCCTGCGGGCCGACATGGACCGGGAGAAGGTCTTCACCGCCGAGGAGGCCGTCGCGTACGGGCTCGCGGACGAGGTGCTGAGCCGGCGTCTCGCGCTCGTCTGACCCCGGCGGGCCAGGGGCCGGTCAGGCGGCGAGGCACAGACCGTCGTAGTGCGCCGTCGGCGATGTGCGGCCCCGGCCGGCCCGTGTCCGGGCGGGCCGCGCGAGCTCGCTCTGGGCGCGCGAGAGCAGATCGGCGAGGCCGAGCCCCAGGGCCTGGGCGGCTGCGGCGAGCACCTCCGAAGATGCCTCCTTGCGGCCGCGCTCCACCTCGGACAGGTAGGGCATCGAGATCCGGGCCTCCTCCGCGACATCCTTGAGCGTGCGCTCCTGCGCGAGCCGTTCGCGCCGCAGCACCTCACCGAGGAGGTCGCGCCACAGGGGCGCCCTTGGGGCCGGGGTGTGCGGCGTCCGCTCCGGCTGCCGCGGCGGCCGGTCCGTCCCGCCGGTGCGGGGCGGGCCGGTCTGCGGACGCAGCGGGATGACACGGGCTTCGTTCGGGGCACGATCGCTCACCCCTCCAGCCTAGGGATCCAGGGTGCCCTGGGAAGGGAGCCGCGTTCTGCCCTGGGTGAATCCCACGCCGCAAGGGCGGCGCGGCACCGTCGAAGTCCGCGTCCGGCCTGCGCGCCTTCCGTCTTGCGCACCGGCTCCGGCGCGGCGTCCCCACCCGGCCCGCGAGAGCCGCGCCACAGGCTTCTTCGCCGCATGCGTACATGAGGTGTCGAGTTAGGGGTATGCGCGGAAGCACGACGCTTGGACAACGCCGAGAGGCCCAACAGTGAGTTTCGTGGGAGAGGTAATGGACACCGCCATGAGCTGGTCGACGGTCACCGACGAGAGCGTCAGCACCAGGGCTGGTGAGGAGAGCCTGCCGACCGTCACGGATCCGAGGACCGTGGCTCCTCGCGACGCCCGGGAACTGTCACGCCAGTTCTTCCAGCGCCTGAGCACACTGGAAGAGGGAACGCACGACTACCAGTACGCGCGCAACACGCTGATCGAGATGAACATGTCGCTGGTCCGGTTCGCGGCCGGGCGGTTCCGCAACCGCAGCGACGACATGGAGGACATCGTCCAGGTCGGCATGATCGGGCTCATCAAGGCCATCGACCGGTTCGAGATCTCCCGGGAGGTGGAGTTCACCTCCTTCGCCGTCCCTTATATCGTCGGCGAGATCAAGCGGTTCTTCCGCGACACGACCTGGGCCGTCCATGTGCCCCGGCGTCTGCAGGAGTTGCGGGTCGAGCTGGCCAAGGCGCGCGAGGAGCTCGCGACCCGCCTCGACCGCGAGCCGTCCGTCGCCGAACTGGCCGCGCTGATGAACCTCTCCGAGGACGAGGTGGTCGAGGCGCAGATCGCGGCCAACGGCTACAACTCCTCTTCACTGGACGCCACGCTGGCCGGCGACGAGCAGGACGGAGAGGCCGTCCTCGCCGATTTCATCGGCGAGGAGGACGACGGCATGCGCCTCGTCGAGGACTTCCACACCCTGGCTCCCCTGGTGGCCGAGCTGAGCGAACGCGACCGGACGATCATCCACATGCGCTTCGTGGAGGAGGCCACGCAGGCCGACATCGGCGCCCGCCTCGGCTGCTCGCAGATGCATGTTTCCCGGCTGATCAAGCGGATCATCGAGCAGTTGCGGAGCGGAATGCTGGACGACGTGAAGCGGGTGGACGCCACCTGACGGACGGGGCGACCGGACGGCGGCGCGAAAGAGCCCGTGGGCCCCTCGGACCCACGGGCTCTTTGTTGTGTCTCAGTGTCCCAGCTTCACCACGGCCTTGATGCACTTGCCGACCGGGACCCGTTCGCACGCGACGTGGTCCGCCAGCGCATGGACGATCTCCAGGCCGTGCCGGCCGATCCGCCCGGGGTCCTTCGGAAAACGCAGGGGCAGTGTGTTGCTGCTGTCGTACACGGCGACGGTGACGACCGTGTCGGTGCCCTCCAGCTCAAGGATGTATGGGCCGTGGCTGTGCCGCTGTGCGTTGGTGACCAGCTCGCTCACCACCAGCAGGACATCGCCGGTCGCCCGCGCGTCGATGGCGGCGCACCATTCGGACCGGAGCTGTTCGACGAACAGCTCGCCGAAGGCCCTGGCCTCAGCGATGGAGCCCGGCTCCCCGGTGTAGTGCGCCGCCCGCCGCAGCGGTTCAACGGGCGTGTCGAAGTCAGTCGGTATCACTGCTCCGTCCAGGTGCTCCATCATGCGGTCTCTCTCGGATGCCGGGAGTCGTACGGTGCGGAAACCCCGTGGAAGAGGCACCGCACCAGTGCTCGTACCCAGCAACGCGTTCCCCACTCACCGTACGGGCAGCCCCTCTTGTCGACGACCGACCGGCCAGGCCGGCGGGCGCATCTTCGCGTGGGTGCGGGGCACCCGCAGAGTACGACACCCGGCGGGACGCCGCCGGGGCGGGGTGGCGGAGGTGGCCGTGAGCTGGTGGGTGTGGCCGATCCTCGTGGTGGCGGCGATCGTGCTGGTGACCGGGCTGTTCCTGTGGGTGCAGGCGCGTCGGCGGTCGGGCACGGTGATCACCGTACGGCGGGAGCGGGGGCCCGGAGGGCGGGGCGTGCGATGAACGAGTTGATGGGGGCACGCGAGCTGTCGGGACGTCCCGTGGTGACTCTGGGCGGGGAAGCGGTCGCCCAGGTGAGGGACACGGTCTTCGACGGTCCGGCGGGCCGGATCACCGGTTTCACGCTCAGCGGCCGGGGTCTGCTGGCCGGACCGCTGCGCAAGAGCCTGCCGTGGACCGCGGTCCACGCACTCGGCCGGCACGCCGTGATGATCCGCGACCCGGAGGTGCTCGCCGACCGGTCGACGGTGTTGGAGCGCCGGGAGGCCTCGCACGGCCGGGTACTCGGTGCCCGGGTGCTCACCGACGCGGGCACCGAGATCGGCGTCGTACTGGACGTCGTCGTCGAGGGCGGCGCCAGTGGGCGGGTGGTGGGCTTCCGGATCAACGCGCGCGATGCGCTGGTCTCCGGGTCGCGCAAACGCCGGCGCAAGGTGTTCGTGCCGCGAGGCGAGACGCTCGCCGTGTCGGGGCGGGCGCTGGTGGTGCCCTCGGACGCCGTGCACTTCGTAGCCGACGACCTCGCCGCGTTCGCCGCCCGTCTCGAGGCGTTCCTGGCGCACGGCGGGGCCGCGCCGGACGGCGTCGAGAAGGGACCGGCACAGTGACGGCGCCCCCGGTGAGCAGGAGGGTGAGGCTCGGGAGGACAGCGGTTCGTGAGCCGGAGCGCGCCTCGTCCTGGGCTCGGCCACGACAACGGCCGACGCAACGGGGCAACCGTGGAGCTGCGGTACCTGAGGTACTTCCTCGCAGTAGCTGACACACAGAGTTTCACCCGCGCCGCGCAGCGCTGCCATGTCGCGCAGTCGGCGCTCAGCCAGCAGATCGCCCGGTTGGAGGCGGAACTGGGATTGCCGCGCGCCAGTGCCCCTTGGACCGTCGTCGGCAAGTGGAACCCCGGTGGCGTGCCCCGTCCGCTTGCGAAAAGGACAGGGTGCCAGGCCGCGGTCGATGGGGTCTACTCTCCCGGCAGGCGGAACACGGAAGGGGTGCCTAGCGTGGCAGCGTGAGCGCCCCGCCCTCGTCCGGCCAGGCCGTCCCCCGCACCGGAAGCCCACCGTCCGCCCGGCACGGCTGGGTCCAGGCCGCCGCGACGGTGCTGGCCGGGGTGATCGTCATGGGCGTGCTCGCCGCGCTCGGCCTGTGGGCGGCGGGTGGCACCGGCATCCCCGACAACGGATTCCCCCGGGTGGTGGCCGCCACGGTCGTCATGGCCGGCGGCGGCAGCGTGCGGCTGGCGGGCGACGCCGGCGCACTCGCGGACACCCGGGCGGGGCTGACGGTGATGCCCTTGTCGGTGACGCTCGCGGGGGCGCTGGTGATCGCCACCGGGTTCCTGCGCCCGCTGCGGCACCGGGCCATGGCCGGCGCGTCCGAACTGGCGGGCTGGGCCGCCCGGATCGCCGTGCTGTGGCTGGCGGCCCTCGTCGGGCTCGCGCTGGCGGCCCATCAGACGTTCACCGTCCCGCTGGGCAACGGGACCATCGGGGACATCGGCGACCTGTTCGGCGTCAACCCGAGCATCGGCTACACGACGGACCTGGCGCCGACCCTGCTGTTCGGGTTCCTGTGGCTCGCGGGCGTGCTCGTCCTCGCCCTGCTGGCGTCGCGCGGTGCCCCGCTCCCGGCCCGGTTGCTGCGCCGGCAGGAGTCGGTGCGTCCGGCCGCGTACGCCATGGTGGTCCTGCTGCTCGCATGCGTCTGCGTGGGTGTGGTGATCGCGCTGGTCGTGGCGGCGACGCGCGGGCACCCCGCCCGGACACTCGCCGTGGTTCTGCTGGCGCTGCCCAACGTGATCTGGCCGGCGTTCACGATCGGACTGGGCGCCACCTGGAACGGTCGCGTGGACGGGCCTTTCGGGCTGCCCATGCCGCATCTGCTCGACCAGGTGTTGCGCACCCCGGACGTCTCGACGCTCGATCTGCACTCCCTTGCCCAGTACGACGGGCGGGTGTGGTGGCTGGTGGCCGCCGACGCCGTGCTCACTGTCGGTGCGGCGTTCACCACGGCGGCACGGTCGCCGGCCCGGATCCGGCCGTGGCGGCATGCCGTGCACATGGCCCTCGCGCTGGTGGCGGCCGTACTCACGATCTGTCTCGTCTGCCGGATCTCGGCGCACTACGGCCTGTCACTGATCGGCATCGGGGACCTCGGGGGCGGGCTGTCCGGTGTGCTGCTCCTCGAACCGAGGCTGTGGAGCGCTCTGGGCCTTGCCGCGCTGTGGGGGCTGGTGACGGGGTTCACCGGCGGACTGCTCGCCACACGGGGTCGTCCGAGACATGAGGTTCCGTAGGGCCGCGCGCGGACGTCAGGGGCGGGGCACCAGCCGGCGGGGTCGGGCGGCCGGGGTGGAGAGAGAGCCGGGACGAACCGCTGCATCCGCAGCGCGTCGATGGACTCGGCGAGCAGCTCGTACTCCGTGGTGTCGTCGCTGACCGCGAAGCGGACCAGCCGTCCGGCCGCCAACTCCTCGGCGGCCAGATCCTGTTGACCGGTGTCACCGCACCAGGTGCGCAGGACGCCCGGCACGTGGGGACGGTGTCGGCGACGGGGGCGATGGAGTTCGGCGGGAACAGCGGGTTGTGAGGGTGCGGATCGAGGCGTTCGGCGATCCACAGGGCGCGGTCGCGCATCCACCGCAGGGCCAGGGCGAGGGTGGGCGCGCGATAGGTCCCCAAGGGCACACCGACCCGTTGACCGGCGCATATACCGTATGCCATGACATGGCACAGGAATTCGTCGTGCACGATCATCCCCCAGTGCGGTGCTCGGCGCCGGATCGGCCCGTAGTGCCTTGGGTACGCTCGCTGTGCACGTGGGCGTCCCGGACGCGAGGCGCGGTGGCGCTCTCTCGGCCGTGACCGGTCACCCGTCACTTCGAGATCGCCACTCCTGACACTCTGTCACCATGCCATTTCGGCCAGTCTCCTGGCATATTCACCGCCGCGCCCGGCCGAAACGGGGCGGGCGCCGGCAGGCCCGGTGCTGTCGTTTGACCCCGGAGGTAATCGACGCCCCGGACGCGTCCGGGCATGGTTGCGCTATCGGCTCCCGACGGGCACCGGGCCCTGGGATCCGACTTCTGACCAGCACCTACGACCTCGATGGAGGCTGATCCGCCATGTCCGCAGACACCGACCGCCGCCAGTCCGGCAACCACCACGAGTCCGCCGTCGCCCGCTACTTCGAGGCGTGGAACACCACCGACCCCCAAGCGCTGGCGAAGGCGGTCGCCGCCGCCTGGACCGCGGACGGAACGTACACCGACCCGCTGGCCGACGTCGTCGGGCACGAGCGGATCACCGCACTGATCGCGGGAGCCCACGAGCAGTTCCCGGGGTTCTCCTTCCGGCTGTCCGGCGCGGTGGACGGGCACCACGACATCGCCCGCTTCGCCTGGGAGCTGGTGAACGAGGCGGACGGTTCGGCACCCGTCGCCGGCTTCGACGTGATCGCCCTGGCCGACGACGGGCGCATCCGCTCCGTCCACGGCTTCCTCGACCGCGTCCCGCCGGGCGTGGCCTAGGAGAACCGGGCCGCGCGGCCCAAGGAACCGGGCCGGTGGCCTCGGAGGCCGGCTACCGTCCGCCGGCCTCCGAGCCGCCCGGGGTACCGCTCGGGGTACCGCTCGGGCGGGACTCGTCAGCCGAGGTGGACTAGTACTGCAATCACAGTTACTGGTAGGGCAGTTGTGAGTTCTGCCGGTGACTGTGGTTGTGTTCTGCCGTGTCTGTGGATCTCGGGGTGGGGCAGATCGAGGCCTGGCAGGGGATGCTGTCCGGGCTGCATGAACGGTTCGCTGAGCGTTTTGCCAGGTCCGAGCCTCGGGCGCGTGCCCTGACGTATATGGCGGGGTTGATCGCGCCGCTGGAGCGGAAAAACGGGTGGACGCTGGCAGAGCGTGCGGGTGAGGGGCATCCAATCGGGATGCAGCGCCTTTTGGGCGAGGCGGACTGGGACGCGGACGGTGTC
>NZ_JBSFJX010000010.1:0-90732 GCF_053598275.1 Streptomyces sp. NPDC001156
CGAGGTCTTCGATCGCGATCGACACCCCGTGGCGTTTCGCCCAGTGCAGGAGCCGGATCAGTGCATGCCGTACCTGGGCATCCCGGTGGTCCGCGCTCCCGGACAGGTCGTAGAAGAAGCGGCGGGGCTCGCCGACCGGGTTGCCGTGCTGATCGAGGCGCCAGGCGGCGAGGTGGTCGGCGTTGGTGTCGACACCGATCAGACCGCCTGCGCGGGCGTGGGACAGGGGGACGGTGGTGACCGGCGGGATGGTCCAGGAGGCGGTGAGGTACCAGCGGGAGCGCGGTCTGTGTCGTAGTGGATGCGGTAGGCCACGGCCCGGTTCGTGGTGATGCGGTCGGCCCACTCGTCGCTGCGGTGGTGGAAGACCCCGGTTGCGGCCAGGACGTACCGGCCGTGCCGGGCGTTCGCCAGGTGCGCAAGCGGGACGGGGAGCTTGAGGGAGACTTCGCCGTCCGGGGTGACGCGGATCGTCTCATTGCCGAACCGCTTGCCCGACTCGCCGTCCGCCTGCAGGAACCAGCGCTCCGCTTCCCAGCGCCGCCGCCACGCGTGCTCGGTGAGCTGCGCCGCCTCGAGGTGGTGTCGGGTGGTGAGCAGGCGTTTGCCGCCCCGCACGACCCGCACCCGCCCCACCTCGTGATCGGCCCGCTCCCGCTCCAGCCGATCCTCCAGCAGATGCAGTCGCCGGGACTTTTGGAACCACTCCCGCCGGGTGCGGTATCCCCCCGGAGCCCGCTTCGAGCCCCTCTCGCCCACCGGCAGCGACAGGCGGTGCGCGATCGTCTTGATACCGGCCTCAAGGCTGCGGATGTGCGCGAGCTGGGCACGCCGGGACAGCGCCCACTGATCGTGGGTGGCCTTCGTGATCGAACCGGCCCACCGCGAGGACGACGCGTCGGTCAGGGCCCGCTTGCGCCTGGCCCACGTATCCGCGGAGTGCTCCAGGCCCTCAGCGCACCGGCGTTTGAGATCCTTCGAGGCCAGCGACCCCAGATGCGCGCCGACCAGACGCAACACCTGCTCGTCGTCCGGCGTAAGGGCCTTGAGGCGGGTGCGGATCGCCACGCCGGACGGGCCGACGGCCACGAAGGGGACAGCGATCGTGCGCAACGACTCACCACGCATCGATGTGCCCCCTCCCCAACACGTGATCAGCAACACGAAGAACGGTATCGGCGGGCACTGACAGTGCCCGCCATGCGTCGTGCGCGCTGCACCACCACGAACAAGTACATGCTCGTGCACACTCACACACACTCCTGCACATCCGAAACCGAACAGCTCCCAACCCCTTGAGTGCTCTCGATGATCGGCGCCATGAGTTCGGTGGCGGTGTCCGCGCCGAACTCATGGCGGACCGAGCGGACGAGAGGTGTCACGTATGCCTTACGTGGGAAACTCGCCGCACCAGTTGCGTCCGATGAGGACGGCGGGCAGGTACTCGGACTCGACCTCGATGGGGACGCCCGCGTCGTGGGCGAAGCAGACGATGGCGAGCGGTGCGAGCGTGACGAGACCCGAGGCCTGGAGGGCTCGGCTCTCCTCGCTCCAGTACTCCTTGTGCCACTGGAGGGCGTTGGCGAGGGCCCGGTTGAACCCCGCGTGGTCCTTGCGGATGAAACGGTGGAACATCTCCATCGGCGGGTACAGCAGCTTGCCCACCGTCTCCGGATCAGCGACGGCTTCCGGGTCGGTGCCGTCGACTGCGGCCACCAGCTTCGGGCCGAGGTCGGGACCGCCGAGCCAGTAGGTCTGGAGGGTGTCGATCCACGCGTAGTGGTAGTCCTGGAAGCGCGAACCGTTCTCTCACAGCAGGGAGACGGGCACGTTGCACAGAGCAGTGATCCGGTCCCGTTCCCGGCACGCCACGGCCAGATAGAAGGCCGTGAGCCAGGAGCCCGGGTTCACGTACCACCGCGGGCCGGTGGCCCGAAGACTGCGGTCCTTGTGCGCGATACGGCACTGCACATGATCCTCGGTCGTGGTCGCGGCGGCGAACACGGCGGAGCCGACCTGCATCGCGTTGACCCAAGCATCCCAGGTGGGGTAGTTCGCCGCCCGCGGATCCACCAGGCAGCGCGACTGTGCCAGGGTGAGCGTGATGCGCTGGGCGTCACCCAGATCGGTGGAGTCCTCCTCCAGGCCGTCGATCAGCTCCTGTGCGTTCTCCTGGAGCACTGCGAGGCACTCTTCCGCGTTCCCCGTGGGCAAGGGGGGGCGGTTGATGATCGAGACCAACGCGCTTCTCAACGCCGCTGCGTTTAGCGTCGTGGGCGGGGTGCAAGTCCGTTTTTCATGACGGTGACCTCGGTGTGGAAGGTGTAGCTCTGGGCGGCGGCGGGGTGCTTGCCGATGTTCGGGGCGTACTTGCTGGCTGACTTCACGCTTCTGGCCTTCATGCGCTGGCGGCGGTGTGCGGGCAGCAGGTCGTCAAGCAGTGCGCGGCCGATCGCGCCGACCAGGCGGACGGGTCCGTCGGGCAGCACGCCGGCGGCCAGGGTCACCTGGTCGCGGGCGGCGTGCAGGGCGACGGTGAAGCTGAGCCGGTCCATGTCCAGGCCCGGCTGGTCGGCCGCAGCGTCCGCGGCGGTGCGGATCAACGCTTGGTAGACCGCGAGGATGCCCCAGACCTCCTGTTCCAGGTCGGCGGGATGCCCGGAGCGCAGGACGCGGCCGTCCAGCAAGGTCGCCTTCAAGCTCGCATAGCAGGTCTCCGCCTGCCACCTTTCGTGATACAGCGTCACGAGGTGGTCGGCGGGGTGATGGGCCGGGTCCATAAGGCTGGTGACCAGCCGCCACTGCTCGCGGCGGACGGTCCCGTCGGCCAGGGTGACGGTGATCCACGCCTCGATCACGCGGACGGTCAGCATTCCGTAGCCGCGCCCGGCCCGGTAAGGGGCGGACAGGCGGGCCAGGTAGGAGCCGTCCGGCAGTCGCCGCCAGATCGTGGGACGGCGGCGGGCGGAGGAGCGCACCAGGAACTGCGCGCCGGTAGCGTGGATGCCGCGCAGGAACCCGACGGCGTCGAAACCGGCGTCCGCGAGCACCAGCATCCGGGCACTCAGGTGGGACAACAGTTTATTGGCGTAGGCGAGTTCACCGTCGGCCTCGGGGCCGAATGCGGCGGCCAGGACCGCGCGAGTGCCGGTCTCGACCAGCGTGACCAGCCGCAGCAGCGGGTAGCCAAACTCGCGCTCCTCGCCGCGCCGCTTGGGGAAGCGGGCGGTGACCGGCTCACGGTCGGGCAGTTGCACGCTGGTGCCATCGAAGGCGACCGTGCGCATCCCACACCAGTCGGCGCCCGGGCTGCCGCGCCAGGCCACCGCTCCGGCCAGGGTCTCGCACAAGACCCTCAGCGGTGCCGCCCCCAGCCGGCGACGAGCGCGTGAGAGAGAGGAGGTGTGCGGGCGCACCAGCGGTATCCCGGCCAGACCGGCAGTGAGCTTGTCCCACACCGCCCGGTACGCGCAATCCTCGAACAGAGCCAGCGCGAGGACGAAGTACACCACCACCCGGGCGGGCAGCAACCGAACCCGCTGCTGCACCGCACGGGTCTCCTCCAGCACCGCATCCACCAGCGCGAAGTCCACGACCTGGGTCAGCTCACCCAGATGCCCCGGCGCGAACACCCCCGCCGCCACCGCGACCACCCGCGTGATGACAGACTTCTCCTGCAACGGGACACCCCTTGATCACTTTGCTTGGTCGCAAGTTGATCTATCAGGTGTCCCGTTGCCCCCTTTCAGCCCCCTTGACCTGCACCTCCACACCTAAACGCAGCGGCGTTGACGCGCTTCTCCTTAGAAGATCTTGAAATGCTTGAGCTCGGCCCCAGCATAGTTACCGGTGTTCTCCGTTCGCCTGGACGAGGACGTACTGCAGCGTCTTGTTCTCGATGGCCGCTCGTATCTCCTTGGCGTACTTGGCGTCGTTCGGTGAGAAGGCGGCTCGCTCGTCCATGTCGGCCAGGATCGTGCGGACGTATTCGATGGTTCCCTGTTTCACCATGGTGCCGCTGTCCTGTGCACCGTTGCCCTGGCGCCAGTCGAGTCACGCGTTGGGGCCCTTCGCCTCGACGATGACGAGGTGGCCGTCCTTGTCACGCCAGAGCTGGTCGAACCTCTTCGAGCCGTTGGGCGTCTCGGGAAGGTCTGTTATCTCGTGCGCCCCTTCGAACTCCTGCTGTAGGAGCATGTGGCGACGAGCGGACTCCTCGCCGAGGGCCTCGCCGAGCTTGCTGTTGTTGGACACACCCTCGCCGACCGTATGGTCGAAGTGCTCCTGCGCCTGGGCAAGCGCATGCGCGGCCTCGTCGGTCGGGTTGGCTGAAAGGCCTTCTCGGCATGGGCCAGATCCATGCCCGCCACGCGCTTGGCCGAGACGTCGTCGAGGTGATGGAGGTCATGCGGAGCGACCGTGTCCCTGCCCCTCTCCAAGGGGTCGAGGTGAAACCTCTCAGGGCTCGCGTACGGCAGATCGTGGGCGGCCATCCACCCTCCGCCCGGCTTCTCGACGAGCCTGGGCAGGAGTTGGCCGTCGACCAGTTCTTCGGCGTTGTTGCGCTTGCCCATCCCCCACTTGTCGTAGTGCTCGGCGCGCCAGGCCGGGTCCTCGTTCGCGAGCCGGACGTGCTCATGGGTGATGGCCGCTCGCTCGGCCGGAGTCCGCTCATCGGCGGGCTTCTCGCGGGCGGACTCGTACTCCGCTCGATGTGCCGCGTCGTCAGCTCCCGGGTGCGCGCCGTGCGTTGACGGAGGCTCGTGGGGGCCGCCACCCGGCACTTCTGGGGTGTGACCCGGCAGGGTGTCGGTGCCGCTGCCCGGCAGGTCGTGTCCGATGCCGCCGGCACCGTGCTCGTGGCCGTGCCCGCCCGGCAGGTGGTTGTCCGCGGTGGTGGGTATCGCGTTGTCCGGGGTGTGTGCGGGGGCGCGGGTGTCGAGGCTGTTGGTCGGCAGGTTGTCGGGTGTGTGGCTGCCGGGGAGGTGGTCGCCCAGTCCGTTTCCGGGGAGGTCGCCGCCCGCGTGCACGGTCGGCATGTCGTTGCCGGCGTGGACGGCGGCGTTGTCGCCGGTGTGGCCCACGTCGCCGAGTTGGTAATTCCCTCGATTGGCGAACCGAAACAGCAACTCTCCGTCATGTTCGGCATCATGGGCGTCTGCCGTGCCGCGCGACTAGGGCGCTTTCGTCTCGTCCGGGAGCGGGCTCTGCGGTGGTCTCGGCCGGAAGAGTTCACCCCCGTCGCGCCGCCCCCGTGTGCCCGGTCCGCCGTAGCTCGCGGGCCCACCGTCGCCCGGGTGGCCGGGTCGGTCGGCGGTCCGGTGAGGGGCGTCGAGCAGGATGCCGCCGAGCACGGCGCCGCCCGTCCAGTTGCCCTCGCCGTACGGCGTCCCGTGCGCCCGTACGTCCCTCTCAGCCGACTGCCTGGCCTGCCGGGCGAGCGCGTCCGCCTCACGGGCGTCGGCGAGGGCGTCGGCCGGGGCCGGGACGGGTGGTGCGTCCGTGTTCTCCGCCGCGCGCAGTCGCCGCTCCGCCTCCGCGAGCCGGATCCTCGCCTCGCAGCCGACGGCTCCGCGGTGCGTGGTGACGTAGTCCGCGGTGGCGCCGACGGCACCGCGGGCGACGAGCAGGGCCCGCTCGAGGCGGGCCAGGGCTTCGCAACCGCCCGGTACCTGGTGCAACGCCCGGTCCAGTCCCAGGGCCACCTGCTCGATCCGTCGCAGCGCCCCCACCGGGTCGCTCGGCCCGTGTGCCCCTCGTAGCTCCGCCACCACCGACTCCCCGAGCGCGATCGCCCGGGCGGTCTGCGTGCCGAGGAGTCCGCGGGCCCGCGTCAGCGCGGTCTCGATGCCGGTCAGGGCCCCGGGGAGTGCGTCCGTGGCCGTGGCCAGATTCGCGGCGAGCCACGCGATGCCGTCCAGGAGGACCGCCGCCTGCTCCACGGCGGCCTCGCCGGCGCGCAGCAGGGCCACCGCGTCGTCCGTCCGGCCCGCGTCCATGGCCTGCCGCGCTCGGCCGAGCACGGTGGTGGCGAAGGCCAGCCGCTCCTTCGCCTGTTCGTCGTGGCCCACCACCGGCAGATACGCGGGCAAGGCGTACTGCTCGCGCAGCCCGGCCGTCGTCGCGGCCGATTCCGGGATCCGCGCCGCCACCTCCCTGGACCGTGCCTCGGCATGCGCCAGTGCCTCGCCCGTGGTCCGCTCCAGCGCCCGCAACTGGTCCCATCCGGGTGCCTCCGCGTCGAGGCGCCGCCCGGCGGCTCCGCACCGCCCGAGGATCTCCGTCAGCAGCACCCGCGCCTCGCCCGCCCCGTCGTCGAACCGTTGCCGGGCCCCGAAGGCCTGCGTCAGTTCGGCCGCCGCGAACTCCACCGCCTCCGTGCACGCCCGTATCGTCTCGTCCCCCAACTGCACTGCGGCACAACGGAGTTCCTCCCGACTCGCGCGTATGCAGTCGTCGGTCTCGATGAGTGAGTGCTGCGCCCGCCGGTCGAGTTCGTCGAGCGGCACGACGGTGGGGGAGGCTCCGCCGGGCGTCGTACGGGTCCTCGCACGCAGCCTGCGCCGCACCGACGCGTACCCCGCCACGGCCACGGCGGTGACCCCGGCTATCAGTGGCAGGACCAGGTCGCCGGTGGACGTCTGCTGCGGCGCCGACACCACCCCGAACACAGCAGGAACCGACCGCACGGCTGGATACGCGACGGCCCGGCGCGGCCGGCGTCGACGGTGGGGCGGCGTCACATTTCGGAGCGTATGACCGATCCGGCGCTTCGGCGACCGGGATGCGCCGCTCGATGGGCGGAGGGTGGATCCGGCGATCGGCGAGGACGGTGGCATCATCGGGACTCACGGAACACCAGGGGGAGCGGGGGCTCGATGGATGTCATCTCACTGATCGCAGGGGTGGTGGTCGTCGGGCTCTGTGCCGGTGTGGGAGTCCCGGCCGTGACGACCGGCTGGGTACTGCCGTGGCACCGGGGCCGCGTCCTGCGGCCGCGGCTGTGGGGCTACGGATGCCTGCTCGTCGGAGCGGCGGCGGTGCTGTCGTGGTGCAGCGAGAACGTGTCCGGCGACGCCGCGTACGGCGTCCTCTCCGACAGCGGCCTGGCCTGCTTGCTCGTCGGCTTTGCGGTGCAGTTCCTCGGTCACCGTGCCGGACGGGTCTCCGCTTGACGAACAACCGAGCGGCTCTCACCCGCTCCGATCTCGCGCCTCTCGCCCGCGCGGCGCTGGGCGCCGGTCGGCGCCTGGAGACCGTCACCCGACTGCGCGGCGGCAGCAAGAAGGGTGTCTACCGCCTCACCCTGGAGGACGGCTCCACCGCCATCGCCTACGTCTGGTCACCCGACGAGGACTACTGGGACCAGCCGCCCGCCGACGCCCGCGACCCCTTCTCGCACGCCTCGGGCCTCGACCTGTTCACGGCGTCCCACGACCGTCTCGGTGCCGTCGGTGTCCGCACGCCCCGCCTGCTGTTCACCGACTCCACCCGCACGCACCTCCCGGGGGACGCGGCGGTCGTCGAGGACCTCGACGGCGGCAGCCTGGAGGAACTGCTGCACCGCGACCCGCTCGCGGCCGCGCGCCCGCTGGCGGAACTCTCCGCCGGCCTGACCGCGATGCGGGCCTGCACGGCACCCCGCTTCGGCAAGGTGGCCGTCGTCGACCGCGGCGGCAGCGCGTCCGGCAGTTCGTGCGAGGCCCTGGTACGGGACCGCGCACTGCGCGAGGCCGAGGAGGCCGCCGCCCGGGAGCCCCGTATGGCGGCCGTGCGCGAACGCCTCGACGACCGGGTGCGCTCCCTCGCCGCGAAGGTGCGCCCCCGGGCCCGCCACACCCTCGTCCACGGCGAGCTGGGCCCGGACCACGTCCTGCTGGACCGGCACGGCCGCCCCGCGCTGATCGATGTCGAGGGCCTGATGTACTTCGACGCCGAGTGGGAGCACGTGTTCCTGCGGCTCCGGTTCGGGCGCCACTACGACGCCCTTGGCGTCTCCGGCCTGGACGACTCCCGTCTGCGCCTGTATACCCTCGCCATGCATCTCAACCTCGTCGCCGGGCCGTTGCGTCTTCTCGACGGCGACTTCCCGGACCCGGCGCCGATGCGGGCCATCGCGGAGTACAACCTTTGGTGCGTGCTGGAGCTGGTGCGACGATGACCGGTATGCACGAGGTCATGGCGGGAGTGGCCGCGGCGGCCGTGGTGGCCGGCGTGGCGATGGGCGTCGCCGGGGCGGCGACGGGCTGGTCGCCTTCGTGGGCCGGCCGCAGGATCCTGCGGCCGAGGCTGTGGGGGTACGGCACGCTGGTGGGCGCCGTCGGCATGGCCGCGTACCTCTTCCTCGGTCCCCTCGGCGACTCCCCGTTCGCCCACAGGCCCGAGGCGGGCGTGGGCCTCGCGCTGTGGATGGCGGGACTGGTGGCGCAGATGCTGAGCGGGCGCCCGGGTCGTACCCCCGAAGCGGACTCTACGAAGAACGCCTCCTGATCTTCGACCCCAGCCACACCAGCGGGTCGTACTTGCGGTCGACCGCCCGCTCCTTCAAGGGGATCAGCGCGTTGTCCGTGATCTTGATCCCCTCCGGGCACACCTCCGTGCAGCACTTGGTGATGTTGCAGTAGCCGAGGCCGTGCTCGTCCTGGGCGGTGCGCTTGCGGTCCAGGCCCGCCTGGTCCGCCGCGTCCAGCGGGTGCATGTCCAGTTCGGCCACCCGCATCAGGAAGCGCGGACCGGCGAACACCTGCTTGTTCTCCTCGTGGTCGCGCACGACATGGCAGGTGTCCTGGCACAGGAAGCACTCGATGCACTTGCGGAACTCCTGCGAGCGTTCCACGTCCTCCTGCATCATGCGGTACTCGCCGGGGCCGAGGTCGGCGGGCGGCACGAAGGACGGGATCTCGCGCGCCTTGCGGTAGTTGAAGCCCACGTCCGTCACCAGGTCGCGGACCACCGGGAAGGCGCGCAGCGGTGTCACCGTGATCGTCTCGTCCCGTTCGAACACCGACATCCGCGTCATACACATCAGCCGCGGCCGCCCGTTGATCTCTGCCGAGCACGAACCGCACTTGCCGGCCTTGCAGTTCCAGCGCACGGCGAGGTCGGCCGCCTGGGTGGCCTGGAGCCGGTGGATGATGTCCAGCACCACCTCGCCGTCGTTGACCTCGACCTTGAAGTCCTCCAGGGCGCCGCCCTGCGCATCGCCCCGCCACACCTTGAAGCGGGCCTCGTAGCTGCTCACTCGTAGAGCTCCTCTTCGGCCAGGTACTTGACCAGCTCCTCCTTCTCGAAGAGGGCGAGCAGGTCGGGGCGGACGGGTTCGGTGGTCTCCCGGAGAAGGGTGATCTGGCCGCGGACCGGATCGGTCGCCGCCAGACCCCCGGTGGGGTCGGTGAGCTGGCACAGCAGATTGACGCGGCGCCATGCGCGGTCCATCGCCGGACAGTCCTCGCGGGTGTGTCCGCCGCGGGACTCCGTGCGCTCCAGCGCGGCCCGCGCCACACACTCGCTGACCAGCAGCATGTTCCGCAGGTCGAGGGCGAGGTGCCAGCCGGGATTGAACTGCCGGTGCCCTTCGACGCCCGCCCTGCGGGCTCGTACTCGCAGATCCGCCAGTTTCTTCAGCGCCTGCTGCATCTCCGCCTCGCGGCGGATGATGCCGACCAGGTCGTTCATGGTCTGCTGGAGTTCCTGGTGGAGGGTGTACGGGTTCTCCGGCGGGCGGTGGGGCTCCTCGATGTCCTCGCCGGGCGCCGGACCCTCGACCGAGAACGGTCGCAGGGCCTCCGCCGCCGCCGCGTTCACCTGGATGTCGTCCACCGCGGGGCGCACGGCGAGGCCTGTCGCGTACTGCGCCGCGTGCAGACCGGCCCGGCGCCCGAACACCAGCAGGTCGGAGAGCGAGTTGCCGCCCAGCCGGTTGGAGCCGTGCATACCGCCGGCCACCTCACCGGCCGCGTACAGGCCCTGGACCCCGCGGGTTGCCGCCGTGTCCGAGTCGACCGCGATGCCGCCCATCACGTAGTGGCAGGTCGGGCCGACCTCCATCGCCTCGGCGGTGATGTCGACGTCCGCCAGCTCCTTGAACTGGTGGTACATCGACGGCAGCCGGCGCCGGATGACCTCGGCGGGCATGCGCGTCGACACGTCCAGGAAGACCCCGCCGTGCGGGGAGCCGCGCCCGGCCTTCACCTCGGCGTTGATGGCGCGCGCGACTTCGTCGCGGGGGAGGAGCTCGGGCGGCCGCCGGTTGTTGTCCGGGTCCTCGTACCAGCGGTCGGCCTCGTCCTCCGACTGCGCGTACTTCTCCTTGAAGACGTCGGGGATGTAGTCGAACATGAACCGCTTGTCCTCGGAGTTCCTGAGCACCCCGCCGTCGCCGCGCACCGACTCGGTGACGAGGATGCCCTTCACCGACGGCGGCCAGACCATGCCCGTCGGATGGAACTGCACGAACTCCATGTTCAGCAGCGGTGCCCCGGCGAGCAGCGCCAGTGCGTGCCCGTCGCCCGTGTACTCCCACGAGTTCGAGGTCACCTTGAAGGACTTGCCGATGCCGCCCGTCGCGATCACCACGGCGGGTGCCTCGAGGACGAAGAAGCGGCCGGACTCGCGCTCGTAGGCGAAGACCCCGGACACCCGGTCCCCGTCCTTGAGGATCCTGGTGACGGTGCACTCCTGGAAGACCTTCAGCCGGGACTCGTAGTCCCCGGTCTCCTTCTCGTCCTCCTGCTGGAGGGCCACGATCTTCTGCTGGAGTGTCCGGATCAGCTCCAGGCCGGTTCGGTCGCCGACGTGCGCGAGGCGCGGGTACTCGTGGCCGCCGAAGTTGCGCTGAGAGATGCGCCCGTCCTTCGTGCGGTCGAAGAGGGCGCCCCAGGTCTCCAGTTCCCAGACCCGGTCGGGTGCCTCGCGCGCGTGCAGCTCGGCCATCCGCCACTGGTTGAGGAACTTCCCGCCGCGCATGGTGTCGCGGAAGTGCACCTGCCAGTTGTCATGGGGATTGGCGTTGCCCATCGCCGCCGCGATGCCGCCTTCCGCCATCACCGTGTGCGCCTTGCCGAACAGCGACTTGCAGATCACGGCCGTACGGGCACCGCGCTCGCGGGCCTCGATGGCGGCCCTGAGGCCGGCGCCGCCGGCCCCGACCACGACCACGTCCCACTCCTGCCGATCGACCACGGACATCAGAAGAACCTCGGATCGTCGAAGGCGCCGGACGCCACCAGGTACACGTAGAAGTCGGCGAGTGCCACGCTGACCAGGGACGCCCACGCGAGGAGCATGTGCCGGGCGTTCAGCCGGCTGACGAACTGCCATGCCCCGTAGCGCACGGGATGCTTGGAGAAGTGCTTGAGCTTCCCGCCGACGATGTGCCGACAGGAGTGGCAGGAGAGGGTGTACGCCCAGATCAGGACGATGTTCACCAGGAAGACCAGGGTGCCCAGCCCCATATGGCCCCAGCGGTAGTGCTGGTCGCGGAAGGCGAGCACGGTGTCGTACGTGAGCACACCCGCCACGAGGAGTGCCGCGTAGAAGAAGTACCGGTGGATGTTCTGCAGGATCAGCGGGAAGCGGGTCTCACCGCTGTACGTGCGGTGTGGCTCGGCCACCGCGCAGGCCGGGGGCGACATCCAGAAGCCGCGGTAGTACGCCTTGCGGTAGTAGTAGCAGGTCAGGCGGAAACCGAGCGGGAAGATCAGGATGATGATCGCCGGGGAGATCGCCCACCAGCTGCCGAACAGGTCGGCGTTGGGGCCCGCGTGCATGGTCCGGCAGCGTTCCGCCAGACAGGGCGAGTAGAACGGGGAGACGTAGGGCGCCGCGTAGTAGTGAGCGTCGGCGAACGCGCGCCACGTCGAGTAGACGACGAAGGCCAGCAGCCCGGCGGCGGTGGCGGCCGGGGCCAGCCACCAGCGGTCGGTGCGCAGATGCGGGGCGGCGATCGCGGCGCGCGTACCGGTGCGCACGCCGCCGGGCGCATGGGATTCCGTGTCGGGGGGTTCCGTATCAGTGGTCACGCTATGACGCACCTTTCAGGGCTCGGTTCGGCTCCGGGCCGCGGACGTGTCGCCGTGCGCCCGGCCGCGGCCCTTCGGCTCACTCGCCTGTGGGTTCAGGGGGCGTGCCGGTCCCGGGCGCCGAGGCCCTCGTCGTCCGAGTCCGTCCACAGGCTGGTGTCGTACGGGGTGTCCGGGATCGTCACGAGGTCGACCCGCCGGGCTGCCTCGGGGGCGGCGGTGGCCTCGCGCAGTAGTGCGACGCTCTCGCGCAGGTGATCGGCGTCGATGCGGACGCGGCGTATCTCGAGCCCGCCGCTCCCCATCTGCTGCTCCAGGCGCCCCACCGACCGGTACAGGTCGTCGAGGCACCGCTGAACCGACGTCAGTTCGTCATACACGGACATGACGTGACCTCACTTCCAGGGGCCGGTGGCCCAGGGCGGCGACGTTCATGCGCCTGCGAGTGTTGCGCGTCACACCGGTCGGTGTGAAGGGACATGCAGGGATTGGCCGAGGCGCATCGTCGTGTGCGGGTGCGGATTCGATTTCCCGGCCCCGTCGGGGGCCGGGACGCGGGGGCGGGACCAGCAGGGGCGGTAGGCCGTCCGGGTGACCTTCCCGGCGCTCGTCGCCGTGTCGCCCAACGCACCTCACCCCTTTCATCTTCAGTGGTCCATATATCTGATCAACACCAAATACCCCCAAACCGGAACAACCGGATCATAACCCTCGCTCATCGATCGAGCGGCTCCCGGAGGAGGACGTGATGTCCCACGACGACGTCGGACCCCGCACGGTGATGCGCTCGGTCGCACTCCTCGCCGCGGGAGCCCTCGCGGTGTCCGCGCTCGTCGGTTGCAGCGCCGACGAGGACCGGAGCAAACCGGTCGCCGCCCAGGACATCGCCCCGGCCGCCCGTACGGTCGTCGCCGACGGCGGCACCCTGCGCTGGGCCGTCGACGCCGTGCCCCGGACCCTGAACACCTTCCAGGCGGACGCCGACGCCTCCACCACTCGGGTGGCCGGCGCGGTGCTGCCCGCGATGTTCCGGCTGGACGCCAACGGCCGTCCCGAGCGCAATCCGGACTACCTCGAGTCGGCCAAGGTCGTGTCGACCGAGCCCAAGCAGGTCGTCGTCTACCGCCTCAACCAGCAGGCCGTCTGGAGCGACGGCCGGGAGATCGGCGCCGACGACTTCGCCGCCCAGTGGCGCGCCCTCTCCGGCCGGGACAGCGCGTACTGGACCGCCCGCAACGCGGGGTACGACCGCATCGAGAACGTCGAGCGCGGCGCGAACAACCTCGAGGTCAAGGTCACCTTCGGCAAGCCGTACGCCGACTGGCGGTCGCTCTTCTCACCCTTGTACCCGAAGGACGTCATGGGCACCGCGAACGGCTTCAACGACGGAGCGAGGGCGGCCTTGAAAGCCACTGCTGGCCCGTTCACCCTTCAGGGTGTCGACGCCAAGAAGGGCGAGGTCACCCTCAGCCGCAATCCGCGCTGGTGGGGTCGCCCCGCCAAGCTCGACCAGATCGTGCTCGTGGCCGTCCCGCGCGACAAACGGGCCGCCGCGATCGCCGCCGGGTCGGTCGACATGGCGGAGATCGACCCGCAGGACGCCGGACGGATCGCGACCGCCGCAAAGAACAAGGGCAGCGCCGCCCCGCAGGGCTCCTCCCCGGCCGCCACCGCGCAGAGTGCGTCCCCGGGTGCCACTGCGGAGAGTGCATCGCCGGGTGCCACTGCGGAGAGTGCGTCGCCGGGTGCCACTGCGGGGAGTGCATCGCCGGGCGCCACCGCGTCGGGCGGCCCGTCCGCCGCGCCGGGCGCCGCGACGCGGAAGGCCCAGAGCGAGTACGTGATCCGCAAGTCGCTCGAGCCTGCCTTCACCCAGCTCGCCCTGAACGGCTCCCGGGCCCCGCTCAGTGACGAGCGGGTGCGCCGGGCCGTGGCCCGCGCCCTCAACCGCGAGGAACTGGCCGGACTGGTGCTCACCCCGCTCCGGCTGCCCGCCGTGCCGGTCGGCAGCCACCTCGCCCTGTCGGGACAGGAGGCGTACGCCGACAACAGCGGCGCCCTCGGCGACCAGGACACCGGCCAGGCGAAGGAACTGCTCAGCGAGGCGGGCTGGGTGCCCGGAGGACCGGTCAAGGAGGAGAAGAAGACGGCCGGGTCGGGGGGCAAGAAGGCGGCCGGCGGCAAGGGCGCGGGCGACGACGGCAAGAACCCGGTCGGGGAGGACGACAAGGGGTACCGGAAGGACCCCGGTGACCACTCGAAGAGGCAGCCCGTGCAGCCCGGGCACAAGGCCGGGGTGCCGGGGGCGTACGCGCCCAAGGGCACCGCCGCTCCGGGCGGGAATGTGAAGGGGGCGCTCGCCAAGGACGGCAAGGCGCTGGTGCTGCGGTTCGTCCTGCCGTCCGGGCCGGGCTCCCAGACCCTGCGTACGGTCGCCGACCGCATCACGCGCATGCTGGAGAAGGTCGGGATCCGCACCGAGATCGTCAAGGTTTCGGACGAGAGCTACTTCAAGGACCACATCGCGTCCGGGGACTACGACCTCGCGCTGTACTCCTGGCCCGTATCGGCGTTCCCCGCCACCGACGCCCGGCCGATCTACGCCAAGCCGGTGCCGGCGTCCGACGGCACGCTGAGCGTCGAGCAAAACTACACCCGGGTCGGCACCGACCAGGTGGACCAGCTGTTCGACCAGGCGATCGCCACGCTGAACGAGAGCGAGGAGCGCGCCCTGATGCGCAAGGCCGACGCCCGCATCTGGGCCACCGCGAGCTCGATCCCCCTCTACCAGCGCCCCCAGCTCACGGCCGTGCGCGCCGACCTCGCCAACGCGGGCTCGTTCGGGTTCCAGGCTCCGGCCTACGAGGACATGGGCTTCCTGAAGAAGGGGGTGCGGCCCTCGGCGAGCCCGTCGTCGTGACCGGAGTGGGTGGCCCGCGCAACGGGCCTGGTCAAGGGGCCTGATCTGTACCCGGCAAGCCCGAACGGCAGGGTCCCCTTACCATGGGACAAGGCCGAGGCGTGTTCAGCCCGGCAGGCCGGCGCAGCGAAAGCGCGGACCATCCTCACCATTCCGGGAGTACGCCACATCATGGCCACGCGCCACGACATCCGCAATGTCGCCATCGTCGCCCACGTAGACCACGGCAAGACGACCATCGTCGACGGCATGCTGAAGCAGGCCGGTGCCTTCGCCGCTCACCAGCTCGAGCAGGTCGACGACCGCGTCATGGACTCGAACGACCTGGAGCGTGAGAAGGGCATCACGATCCTCGCCAAGAACACGGCGGTGAACTACCACCCCAAGGACGGCGGGGACCCGATCACGATCAACATCATCGACACCCCCGGCCACGCCGACTTCGGCGGCGAGGTCGAGCGCGGCCTGTCGATGGTGGACGGTGTCGTCCTGCTCGTGGACGCCTCCGAGGGCCCGCTGCCGCAGACCCGCTTCGTGCTGCGCAAGGCGCTCCAGGCCCGGCTGCCCGTCATCCTGTGCATCAACAAGACGGACCGCCCCGACGCCCGTATCGACGAGGTCGTCAACGAGACGTACGACCTGTTCCTGGACGTGGACGCGGACGAGGACCAGATCGAGTTCCCGATCGTCTACGCCTGCGGCCGTGACGGCATCGCGTCCCTGACCAAGCCGGAGAACGGCACGGTCCCGGCCGACAGCGACAGCCTGGAGCCGTTCTTCTCCACGATCCTCGAGCACATCCCGGCCCCCACGTACGAGGAGGACGCGCCGCTCCAGGCCCACGTCACCAACCTCGACGCCGACAACTTCCTCGGCCGTATCGCGCTGCTCCGCGTCGAGCAGGGCGAGCTGCGCAAGGGCCAGACCGTCGCCTGGATCAAGCGCGACGGCTCGGTCAGCAACGTCCGCATCAGCGAGCTGATGATGACCGAGGCCCTCACCCGCAAGCCGGCGGAGAAGGCCGGTCCGGGTGACATCTGCGCCGTCGCCGGTATCCCCGACATCATGATCGGCGAGACCCTCGCCGACCCGGAGAACCCCGTCGCGCTGCCGCTGATCACGGTCGACGAGCCCGCCATCTCGATGGTCATCGGTACCAACACCTCGCCGCTCGTCGGCCGGGGCGGCACCGGCAAGGGCGCCAACGTCAAGGCCACGGTCAAGGACCGCAAGGTCACCGCGCGCCAGGTCAAGGACCGCCTCGACCGCGAGCTGATCGGTAACGTCTCGCTGCGGGTCCTGGACACCGAGCGTCCGGACGCCTGGGAGGTGCAGGGCCGCGGTGAGCTGGCGCTCGCCATCCTGGTGGAGACCATGCGCCGTGAGGGCTACGAGCTCACCGTCGGCAAGCCGCAGGTCGTCACCAAGGACGTCGACGGCAAGGTCCACGAGCCCGTCGAGCGTCTGACCATCGACGTGCCCGAGGAGCACATGGGCGCGGTCACGCAGCTCATGGGCGTCCGCAAGGGCCGTATGGACAACATGTCCAACCACGGCTCCGGCTGGGTGCGCATGGAGTTCGTGGTGCCCTCGCGCGGTCTGATCGGCTTCCGTACGGAGTTCCTGACCGGCACGCGCGGCACGGGTATCGCCCACTCCATCCACGAGGGCCACGAGCCCTGGTTCGGCCCCCTCCAGACCCGTAACAACGGCTCGCTGGTCGCCGACCGCTCCGGCAGTGTCACCGCCTTCGCGATGACCAATCTCCAGGAGCGCGGCACGCTCTTCATCGAGCCCGGCACCGAGGTGTACGAGGGCATGATCGTCGGCGAGAACTCCCGCTCCGACGACATGGACGTCAACATCACCAAGGAGAAGAAGCTCACCAACATCCGGTCGGCCACGTCGGACATCGCCGAGTCGATCGTGCCGCCGCGCAAGCTGTCGCTGGAGCAGTCCCTGGAGTTCTGCCGCGACGACGAGTGCGTCGAGGTGACCCCGGAGTCCGTCCGCATCCGCAAGGTCGTCCTCGACCAGCGTGACCGCGCCCGAGCCGCCAGCCGCGCCAAGCACGGCTGACGAGGCCCCTGTACAACGAAGGCCGGGCACCCCAGCGTGGGGTGCCCGGCCTTCGTTGTCGGGAAAGGATAGGGAAAACCCTTCATTCTGGTCGGGCACCCGTGTGACGCGCTCGATACGCTCTACTCTGCTTCCCGATGTGCACCCTGTCCGCGCCCTGTGGGCCGCCGGAGAGACGCGCCCGACATGGGGTCTGCTGACCGGAACGGAACGGTACGTACACCGTGCGTGCCGGGGTGAGGACACGCCTGGACGCCCCCTCCCGGAAGCCATCTTAAAAGCAACCGGATTTTGCCCCCCGCCTGTCCGGAATGCGGACACCTGACACCGGTAGATGTGTAACAAGTCCGTTTCGCATGGATCTTTCGGCCGACGCTTTGTCCGGATTTTGGAAGAAGTACACGCCAGGTGTGATCGAACCGAGACCTTAGGAATGTGGTTCGGCCACGAGTTCTGCCAGATAGTTAGGCGCGTAGAGCTCGGAGGAATGGGTCACGCGCTGACTGGTGGCGCCGACTCACGAGCGCGGGGCACTTGACTATCCACAGCGCCGATGGCGGTGGCGTGTCATGTGCCTCTCCATGTGGTGAACCATTGGACTCATGAGGAGGAACCCATGCGCGGTGCGAAGAGCGCCAAATGGGTCGCGATAGCCGCGGTTGTGGCGCTGGGCGTGACCGCCTGTGGTGGTGGCGGCGGCGGAGACAAGGGCAGCGGCAACAAGGCCGCAGTCGATCCGAACGGCAAGTTCTCGGTCGAGGTGGGCGAGCCGCAGAACCCCCTGCAGCCGGCCAACACCATGGAGTCCAACGGCAGCATCGTCATCAAGTCGATCTTCTCCGGGCTCGTCGACTACGACGAGAGCGGCAAGATCGTCTACGTCAACGCCGAGTCTGTCGACTCCAAGGACAACAAGACCTTCACGGTCAAGCTGAAGCAGGGCTGGAAGTTCCACGACGGCACCCCGGTGACCGCCGACTCCTACGTCAAGGCGTGGAACTGGGCCGCGAACCCTGCCAACAAGCAGACCAACAGCTTCTGGTTCTCGGACATCCAGGGCTACGACGACGTCGCTCCGGCCAAGGGCAAGCCCAAGGCCGACACGATGTCCGGTCTGAAGGTCGTCGACGACAACACCTTCACGATCACGCTGTCCAAGCCGATCCCGTACTTCGTCTACAAGCTGGGCTACGAGGTCTTCGACCCGCTGCCGGAGTCCTTCTACAAGGACCCGAAGGCCGCGGGTGAGCACCCGATCGGCAACGGCCCTTACAAGTTCGTCAGCTGGCAGCACAAGAAGCAGATCGAGGTTGCCAAGTTCGACGGCTACAAGGGCCCGAACGCCGCCAAGAACGGTGGTGTGCTCTTCAAGAACTACACCAGCCTCGAGACGGCGTACGAGGACCTGAAGTCCGGCAACGTCGACGTGCTGCGTCAGATCGCCCCGAAGGACCTGCCCGTCTACAAGGCGGACCTCGGCGACCGCGCGGTGGACAAGGCGTACTCGGCGATCCAGACCATCGCCGTCGCCTACTACACCAAGCAGTGGAAGAACATCGACCCGAAGGTCATCCAGGGCCTGTCGATGGCGATCGACCGCGACACCATCACGAAGACCGTGCTCCAGGGCACCCGTGAGCCCGCCACCGGCTGGGTCGCCAAGGGTGTCCTCGGCTACCAGCCGAACGCGGCCGGTGACGTCACCACGTACAACCCGGCCAAGGCCAAGGAGCTCATCAAGGCCGGCGGCGGCGTTCCGGGCAACGCCATCTCCATCCAGTACAACGCCGACGGTGGCCACAAGGAGTGGGTGGAGGCGGTCTGCAACTCCATCACCAAGGCGACCGGCGTCAAGTGCACCGGCGACTCCAAGGCCGACTTCCAGGCTGACCTGAACGCGCGTGACGCGCACCAGGTCAAGTCGCTGTACCGCTCCGGCTGGGTGCTGGACTACCCGTTCAACTCCAACTTCATCCGCGACCTGTACGGCAGCAAGTCGGACGGCAACCAGGGCGGCTTCTCCAACAAGAAGATCGACCAGGAGATCGCCGCGGCCGACGCCGCCGGTTCGCTGGAGGAGTCGGAGCAGAAGTACCAGGCGATCGAGAAGCAGCTGGCCGACTACATGCCGAGCATTCCGCTCTGGTACTACAAGGTCAACGCGGGCTACTCGGACAAGGTCACCGGCGTCGCGTACGCGCAGGACGGCGACCCGATCCTGACCGGCGTTCAGGTCAAGAAGTAACCGCAATCAGACCGTTTGTCCCGGGGCGCGGTGGTACCGCGCCCCGGGGAACGGCAGTGGCTGGGGGGCCCTTTCCGCGCGCATCATTCAATGGTGCCCGCCGAAAGGGCCCGTTGGCTGCCGCTGTGACTGACATGGAGGCACGATGGGGCGCTACGTCGCACGACGACTGCTCCAGATGATCCCGGTGTTCATCGGGACAACCTTGCTGATCTTCCTCATGGTCTACGCGCTGCCCGGTGACCCCGTACGGGGGCTGTTCGGTGACAAGGGCGGCAGCCCGCAGGTGATTGCGCAACTGAGGCATCAGTACGGTCTGGACCAGCCGATCCTGGTCCAGTACTGGCACTACATGAAGAACATGATCCTGCATGGCGACTTCGGCACGCAGATCGCCAGTGGCCGGCCCGTCACGGACGTGCTCGGTGACGCGTTCCCCGTCACCCTGCGGCTCGGGGCGCTGGCGTTCGTGATCGAGTTCGTTCTGGGCATCGCCCTGGGCATCGTGGCCGGCCTGCGCGCCGGACGCGTCACGGACAACGCGATCCTGCTGGTCACCCTGCTGCTGATCTCGGTGCCGGTGTTCGTCCTCGGCTACATCCTCAAGGTTGTCTTCGCGTTCAACCTGAACTGGTTGCCGCCGAACGTCAATGACTCGACGAATATCAACGAGTTGTTGATGCCGGCCATTGTGCTGGCGACCGCGTCACTGGCGTATGTGACCCGGCTCACCCGTACGTCGATCGCCGAGAACCTGCGCGCCGACTACATCCGCACGGCCATCGCCAAGGGTCTGCCGAAGCGCCGTGTGGTGGGCGTCCACCTCATGCGCAACTCGCTGATCCCGGTGATCACCTACCTGGGTACCGACATCGGTGCCCTGATGGGCGGCGCCGTCGTCACCGAGGGTCTGTTCAACATCCAGGGTGTGGGAGGCACGATCTACCAGTCGATCGCGCGTCGCGAGGGCACCACGCTCGTCGGCCTGGTGACCATCCTCGTCATCGTGTACCTCCTCGCCAACCTGCTGGTCGACCTGCTCTACGCGGTCCTTGACCCGAGGATTCGCTATGCCTGACCTGACCAAGACCGTTCCTGAGAACGCGGCGGAGGAGGCGGCCGTCGCGGCGGCCGGCGGCCCGCTGCCCGAGCCCAGGCCGGAGAAGGCCCGCAGTCTGTGGGGCGACGCCTGGCGAGACCTGCGCCGCAGCTGGATCTTCATCGTCTCGTCGGTGCTGATCGTCATACTCCTGCTGATCACCTTCTTCCCGGGGTGGTTCACCGGAGTCGACCCCACCTCGGGCGACCTGGCCAAGCACTTCCTGCAGAAGCCCAAGCTGGGCGACATCGGCTCGCCGGACTGGCTGGGCTACGACCAGCAGGGCCGCAGCGTCTTCGCCCGTGTCATGTACGGCACCCGGGCCTCCATCGCCGTCGGCTTCGGCACCACCATCGCGGTGACGGTCGTGGGCGGCCTGGTCGGCATGATCGCCGGTTACTTCGGCGGCATTGTCGACTCGGTCCTGTCGCGACTGACCGACGTGTTCTTCGGTATCCCGTTCCTGCTCGGCACCATGGTCGTGCTCAACTCCTTCCAGAACCGCACGACCTGGGTCGTCATCGGCGCGCTGAGCTTCTTCGGCTGGACGCAGATCGCCCGTGTGATGCGCGGCGCGGTGATCACCACCAAGCAGGCCGACTATGTGCAGGCAGCCAAGGCGCTGGGCGCGAGCACCCCGCGCATCATGTTCCGGCACATCCTGCCGAACACCATGGCTCCGGTCATCGTCGTCGCCACCATCTCCCTCGGCATCTACATCTCCGCCGAGGCGACCCTGTCGTACCTGGGCCTCGGCCTGAACGGCGTGTCGTGGGGCAACGACATCTCGGACGGCGGCAACCAGATCCGCGTGGCGCAGTGGATCATGTTGTACCCGTCGATCATGCTCATCATCACTGTGCTGGCGTTCATCATGCTCGGTGAGGCGGTCCGCAACGCCCTCGACCCGAAGATGCGCTGAGGGAGGCGTACGTGACCACCATCGAAGAAGTCGTTCCCGTTCCCTCGCCGCGCGACGGCGGGACAGACGGCACCCCACTCCTCGAAGTGCGTGACCTGCACGTCGAGTTCCACACCCGTGAGGGCGTGGTCAGGGCCGTCAACGGTGTCAACTACAGCGTGAACGCCGGTGAGACGCTCGCGGTGCTCGGTGAGTCGGGCTCCGGCAAGTCCGTCACCGCCCAGGCGATCATGGGCATCCTCGACATGCCGCCGGCGAAGATCCCCCAGGGGGAGATCCGTTTCCGCGGCCAGGACATGCTGACCATGTCCGGCGAGGACCGCCGCAAGATCCGCGGCCAGCGGATCGCCATGATCTTCCAGGACGCGCTCAGCTCGCTGAACCCGGTGCTGAGCGTCGGGTACCAGCTCGGCGAGATGTTCCGGGTCCACCAGGGCCTGTCCAAGAAGGAAGCCAGGGCCAAGGCGATCGAGCTGATGGACCGGGTGAAGATCCCGGCCGCGGCCGCCCGCGTGGACGACTACCCGCACCAGTTCTCGGGCGGTATGCGTCAGCGCATCATGATCGCGATGGCGCTGGCCCTGGAGCCGGACCTGATCATCGCCGACGAGCCCACCACGGCCCTCGACGTGACGGTCCAGGCCCAGGTCATGGACCTGCTCGCGGAACTCCAGCGCGAGTACAACATGGGCCTGATCCTCATCACCCACGACCTCGGCGTCGTCGCCGACGTCGCCGACAAGATCGCCGTGATGTACGCGGGCCGGATCGTGGAGCGCGCCCCGGTCCACGAGCTGTACAAGCGTCCCGCGCACCCCTACACGCGGGGTCTGCTGGACTCGATCCCGCGCCTGGACCAGAAGGGCCAGGAGCTGTACGCGATCAAGGGTCTGCCGCCCAACCTGCTGCGCGTCCCGACCGGTTGTGCCTTCAACCCGCGCTGCCCCAAGGCCCAGGACGTGTGCCGTACCCAGGTCCCGGACCTGCTGCCGGTCACGGAGCAGGACGGCACCGAGCTGGTGGGCCGCGCATCGGCATGCCACTTCTGGAAGGAGACGATCCATGGCTGAGCTCAGCAAGACCGACGAGCCGCAGGACGCCACGCCGAACGTCTCCGAGGTGGACGTCGTCGACGCGCGCACCGAGGAGGAAGCGGTCCACGCGATCGAGGCCCCCGTCGAGCGCGGTGAGCCGATCCTGCAGGTCCGCAACCTGGTGAAGCACTTCCCGCTCACCCAGGGGATCCTGTTCAAGCGGCAGATCGGTGCCGTCAAGGCGGTCGACGGTGTCTCCTTCGACCTGCACCAGGGCGAGACCCTGGGCATCGTGGGCGAGTCCGGCTGCGGCAAGTCGACGGTGGCCAAGCTCCTGATGAACCTGGAGCGGGCCACCGCGGGCGAGATCTTCTACAAGGGCCAGGACGTCACCAAGCTGTCCGGACGCGCCCTGAAGGCCGTGCGCCGGAACATCCAGATGGTGTTCCAGGACCCGTACACCTCACTCAACCCCCGTATGACGGTGGGCGACATCATCGGCGAGCCCTTCGACATCCACCCCGAGGTGGCGCCGAAGGGCGACCGGCGGCGCAAGGTCCAGGAACTCCTGGACGTCGTCGGCCTCAACCCCGAGTACATCAACCGCTACCCGCACCAGTTCTCCGGCGGTCAGCGCCAGCGCATCGGCATCGCCCGCGGCCTCGCGCTCAACCCGGAGATCATCATCTGCGACGAGCCGGTCTCCGCACTGGACGTGTCCGTCCAGGCTCAGGTCATCAACCTGATGGAGCGACTGCAGGACGAGTTCAACCTCTCCTACATCTTCATCGCGCACGACCTGTCGATCGTCCGGCACATCTCGGACCGTGTGGGCGTGATGTACCTCGGCAAGATCGCCGAGATCGGCTCGGACGAGCAGATCTACGACCACCCGACGCACCCCTACACACAGGCGCTGCTCTCGGCGGTTCCCGTGCCGGACCCGGAGGCCCGCGAGCACCGCGAGCGGATCATCCTGACCGGTGACGTGCCGTCGCCGGCCAACCCGCCGTCCGGCTGCAGCTTCCGCACTCGCTGCTGGAAGGCGCAGGAGAGGTGCGCGTCGGAGGCTCCGCTCCTGGCGATTCCCGAGCGTTTCAAGGGCGCGGACTCGCCGGCGGCCCACGAGTCGGCCTGCCACTTCGCCGAGGAGAAGGACATCGTGCACGCCGCCTGACGGCTTCCCGGCCTCGGTTCGGTTCCCGGCACCTCGACGAGGTGCCGGGAACCGGCTTTTCCGGGCCCTGTACGGCCACCCTGCCCGCCTGGAAGGCCGGTGCGGCCCGGCCGTCCCGCCGTGCCCCGGTGCACGGCACCGAGCGGCCCGCTTCGGCGGCGGGGACGGGTCCGAGGCGGAACCGGTCGCCGGTGAAGGGCCACCGCCCATCACGTGGCGATGGCCGCCCGCGCCCAATGGCATGCCACCTGGCTCCCGGCGCCGCCCTCCAGGACCCCCGGATCCCGGCCCCGGCAGGCGTCCGCGACGCCCGCTCGTTCGGCCTCGCCGCTCGCCAGGACCTGGCAGCGGGCGTGGAAGCGACAACCACCGGGGATGCGGGAGGGGTCCGGCGGCTCGCCGGTCAGCACCACCGGGTCCCCCGGCGCCTCCGGCAGGACCGACAGCAGCGCCTGGGTGTAGGGATGCCGGGGCGCCGTCAGCACCTGCTCCACCTCACCCGTCTCCACGATCCGGCCCAGGTACATCACCGCCACCCGGTCGGCGACGTTCCACGCCAGGCCCAGATCGTGGGTCACCACGAGGGCGGCGAGGCCCAGTTCGGTGCGCAGGCGCAGCAGCAGCGCGAGGATCTCGCCCCGTACCGAGGCGTCGAGCGAGGCCACCGGCTCGTCGGCGACGATGAGCTCGGGCTCCAGTACGAGCGCGCCCGCGATCACCACACGCTGGCGCTGGCCTCCCGACAACTCGTGCGGGTAGCGCAGGAAGAACCGCTCGGGCGGCCTGAGTCCCGCCCTGGACAGGGCCTCGGCGACCGCGGCCCGCTCGTCCCCCGCGAACCCGTGGATGCGCAGCCCCTCGGCCACCGCGTCGAACACCGTGTGCCGCGGATTCAGCGACCCGCTCGGATCCTGGAGCACCAGCTGAACGCGCCTGCGGTAGGCCTTGAGCGCCCTCGATGTGTACGCAAGCGGCTTCCCGCCGAAGCCGACGTGCCCTGCCGTGGGCCGTACGAGGCCCAGCAGGGCCCGGGCCAGAGTCGTCTTGCCGCAGCCCGACTCGCCGACCAGCGCGACGATCTCCCCGGCGCGGATGTCGAGATCGACACCGTCCACGGCCCGGCTCGGCGCACCGCCGTGCCGGCCGGGGAAAGCCACGTGCAGCCCTTGGGCGCTGAGCAGGGGCGATGGTGAGGTCATACGGTGCTCCTCGCGTGCTCGGCCGTGTCCGCCACGTGCACACAGGCCGCTTGCCGGGCCTGCCCCGCCTCCCGCAGCGCCTGGTCCTGGGTGGCGCACAGGTCCAGGGCCACCGGACAGCGCGGATGGAAGACGCAGCCGGAGGGCAGCGCCGACGGGTCCGGAGGGTCACCGGCCAGTCCGCGCGGGGCGAACCGGGAGGCCGGGTCGCCGATGCGCGGGAACGCGGCCGACAGCGCCTTGCCGTACGGGTGGCGGGCGTCCTCGTAGACCGCCCGGCTGGGACCCTCTTCGACCACCCGGCCCGCGTACATCACCGCGAGCCTGTCGCAGGTGTCGGCGAGCACCGCCAGATCGTGGCTGATCATGATCAGGCCCAGATCCTGCTCGGCGACCAGCCGCCCGATCAGCCGCAGAATCTGCGCCTGGATCATCACGTCCAGGGCCGTGGTCGGTTCGTCGGCGATGACCAGTTGGGGGTCGCAGGCCAGCGCCATGGCGATCATGACCCGTTGGCGCTGACCGCCCGAGAGTTCGTGCGGATACGCCGTCGCCCGCGCCGCAGGCAGGCCCACCTGCTCCAGGAGTTCGCCCGCCCGCCTCCTGGCCGCGGCCGCGGTCGCCTTGCGGTGCAGCAGGATCGGCTCGGCGATCTGGTCGCCGACACGATGCACGGCGTTCAGCGAGTGCATCGCGCCCTGGAAGACGATCGAGGCGCCGGCCCAGCGGACCGCCCGCACCCGCCCCCAGCGCATCGCCAGCACGTCCTCGCCGTTCAGCAGGATCTCCCCGGTGATCCGCGTCCCGGACGGCAGCAGCCTGAGCAGTGCGAGCGCCAGCGTCGACTTGCCGCACCCCGACTCGCCCGCGACACCGAGCTTCTGCCCCGCCGCCAGCGACAGGTCCACGCCCCGCACCGCGGCTGCCCCGCCCGGATACGTCACTTCGAGGTTCCGGACCTCCAGCAGGGTCAACGGGCCACCCCCAGCCTCGGGTTGAGAACGGACTCCACGGCGCGGCCGCAGAGTGTGAACGCCAGCGCGACCACGGCGATGGTGATTCCCGGCGGCACCAGGTACCACCAGTCACCCGCGCTGATCGCACCCGCCTCGCGCGCGTCCTGGAGCAGCCCGCCCCATGACACGACTGTGGGATCACCCAGACCGAGGAAGGCGAGGGTCGCCTCGGCGAGGATCGACGAGGAGATCATCAGTGTGGTCTGCGCGAGCACGAGGGGCATCACGTTGGGCAGCACGTGCCGGACCATGATGTGCCGATGCCCGCCGCCCAGCGCCTTGGCGCGCTCGATGTAGGGCCGGGACTCCACCGCCAGCGTCTGGGCGCGCACGAGCCGGGCCGTGGTCGGCCAGGTCGTCACGCCGATCGCCAGGATCACCGTGCCGAGTGAGCGGGACATGACGGTGGCGAGCGCGATGGCGAGGACCAGCGTCGGCATCACCAGGAACCAGTCCGTGATCCGCATCATCACGGTGGCGTACGCACCGCGGAAGTGCCCGGCCGTGATCCCGACCAGTGTGCCGATCGCCACCGACAGCACGGCCGCGAGTAGCCCGACCAGCAGCGAGACGCGGGAACCCCACACCACAAGGCCCAGCACATCGCGCCCGTACCGGTCGGTGCCGAGGAGGAATTCCCCGCTCGGCGCCTCCAGCGGGTGTCCCGGCGCTCCGGTCACGCTGGACACGTCGGAGCCGACCGTCAACGGCGCGGTCAGCGCCAGGAGCGCGAAGACGACGAGCGCGGCCAGGCCCAGGAGTCCGGCGCGGTGGCTGCTGTACTGCTTCCAGAACCGGGCGGCGGAGGCGCGGCGGCGCTGCCGGGCGAGCGTCCGCGGACCGGCTTGCACCGCCGGGGGCGTCGTGTCGGTCGTCATCTGCCCACCCGGGGGTCGAGTAGTGGATAGACCAGGTCGGCGATCGTGTTCATCACGATCACCGCCGCGGCGAAGACGAAGAACAGTCCCTGGACGAGGGGGAGGTCCGGCACACTCAGTGCCTGGTAGAAGAGCCCGCCGAGCCCCGGCCAGGAGAACACCGTCTCCACGAGGATCACACCGGCGACGGTCCGGCCGAGGTTGACGAAGATCAACGTCACGGTCGGCAGCAGTGCGTTGGGCACCGCGTGCCTGCGCCTGACCAGGTCGTCCCTGAGGCCCTTGGCGCGTGCGGTGGTCAGATAATCGCTGCCCATCTCGTCGAGCAGTGCGGAGCGGGTGACCAGCAGCGTCTGCCCGTACTCCACGGCGACCAGCGTGATCACCGGAAGGACGAGGTGATGTGCGACGTCGACGACATGCGCGAGGCCCTCCTCGCCGCCCGACTCCATCCCCCCGGTGGGGAAGAGGCCGGGAATCGGACCCGTCCCCACCGCGAACACGATGATGAGCAGCAGACCCAGCCAGAACGAGGGCACCGAGTAGAGAGTCAGGGCCAGTCCTGTGTTCAGCCGGTCCCCGATCCGCCCGTGCCGCCACGCCGAGCGTGTCCCGAGGAAGATGCCCAGCGCGGTGTACAGCACGAACGCGGTGCCGGTGAGCAGGAGGGTGTTGGGCAGTGCCTCGGTGATCTTGTCGATCACCGGTGCCCGGAACTGGTACGAGGTGCCGAGGTCTCCGGTGAGTGCCTTGCCGCAGTAGTCCGTGAACTGCTGCCACAGCGGCAGGTCCAGTCCGAACTCCCGCCGGTAGGCGGCGAGTTGTTCTGCGGAGACCGGACGGCCACCCGTCATGAACTTGACCGGGTCGCCGGGGATCAGCCGGAAGAGGAAGAAACTGGTGACGAGGACGGCGAGCAGGGAGACGGCGGCCCCGCCCAGCTTCCCGGCCGCGTACTTGAGGTACGCGGCCCTGGTGCCCGTCCGCCGGCCTTGGCCGGACGGCCCGGCGGGAGCCGAGCCGTCCGGCTTCGCGACCGGCGCGGGTGCGGCGTCGGCGGTCATGAAGGTTCTGCCCGGTGGAGGGCGGCCCGATGAGGGGCCGGAGTGTTCTGTCGGATCATCGGCTACTCACGGTCCTCGGCGGTGGCGCGGCGGCGCAGGGCGAAGAACGCCCCGGCGCCGACGAGCACGACGACGCTGACGATGACGCCGATGAGGAGGCCTGACGAGTCGTCGCCGGAGGACTTGCCGGAGTCGGCCGGCACCGCCGACCACCAACTCCAGTAACCGTCCTGGCCGTAGATGTTGCCCGCCTTCTCCGGCATGGTGGTGATCGACGCGATCTGGTCCGTGCGGTAGGCCTCGACGGCGTTCGGGTAAGCCATGACGTTCATGTACCCAAGGTCGTACAGCCGCGATTCCATCTGCTTCACGACGTTCGCCCGTTTGGCGGAGTCGTACTCCGCCAACTGCTGCGCGTAGAGCTTGTCGTACGTCTTGTCGCAGATGAAGTTGTCGGTCGCGCCGGTGTCCTTCGGGGTGGCGGGAAGCGCCGCACAGGTGTGGATGGAGAGGACGAAGTCCGGGTCGGGGTTGACGGACCAGCCGTCGAAGGCGAGATCGTACTGGCCCGCGAGCCAGGGATCGGTCACATTGTCCAGGCAGTTGATCGTCACGCCGATGCCGAGCTTGCCCCACCACTCCTTGAGGTACTGGCCGACCGCCTTGTCGTTCGAGTCGGTGGCGTGGCACAGGACGCGGTAGTTCAACGGCTTGCCGTTCTTGCCGACGCGTTTGCCGTCGCTGTTCTTCTTGTAGCCCGCTTCGTCGAGGAGTTGGGCGGCCTTGGCCGGGTCGTAGGCGAGCTCCTGGCTTCCCGACGGCTGCCAGAAGTACGTCGAGAAGCGCGGCGGGATGTAGCCCTCGCCCTCGACGGCGTGGCCCTGGAAGACCTTGTCGATCAGGGTCTTGCGGTCGACCGCCATGAACAGCGCGTGCCGTACCCGCTGGTCCAGCAAGGACGGGTCGCCGTCACCGAACTTCTGGCCGTTCTTCGCCTGCGCGCCCGGATTGGTGGCGAGGGCGTAGAAGCGGCGGCCGGGGCCTTCGTTGACGTGGATGTTCTTCTCGCCCTTGAGGGAGGCCGCCTGGGCGGGTGTCAGGGAGGGCGAACCGGCGACGAAGGAGACCTCGCCCTTGCGCAGGGCCGCCACCGCCGCGTCCTGGTCCTTGTAGTACCGGAAGACGAGCTCATCGAACTTCGGCGCCCCGCGCCAGAAGCTCTTGTTGGCCTTCAGCCGCACGTAGCTGTCGGCCTTGTAGTCGGTGAGGACGAACGGCCCGTCGCCGACGATGGGGAAGCTCTTGTCGTTGTTGAACTTCGAGAAGTCCTTGACCTTCTCCCAGATGTGCTGGGGCACGATCGGCACGTCGAGTGCGGTCATCGTGGCCTGGGGCTTCTTCAGTTCGATGACGAGTTCGGTGGCACTCGGCGCGGTGACCTTCTTGAAGTTGCCGACGAAGCTGCCGTTGGCGGTGGCGGCTCCTTCGTCGGTCATCATCTTGTTGAACGTCCAGGCCGCGTCCCCGGCGGTGACCTGCGTGCCGTCCGACCACTTGGAGCCGGACCGGATGGTGTACGTCCAGGTCAGTTTGTCCGGTGAGGACGCCCACTTGGTGGCGAGGCCGGGGATGACATGGGCGTCCTTGGGGTCGTAGTTGGTCAGGTACTCGTACATCAGCCGGTGGATGCTCGTACTGACGAGGCGGCTCGCGAGGAAGGGGCTGAGCGAGTCGACGCTCTGCGCGACCGCGACGGTCAGGACCTTCTGATCGTTCGCCTCGGCCTGCTGAGGCGCCGGGGCGAGTGAGGTCGCGAAGGCGGCCGAGAGAGTCAGGGCGGCTGCCAGAATCCGCTGTGTACGGGGCCGTGTTCTGTGCGGGCGCGGGCGCCCCTTGCCGTGCTGGTCTTGCGTGCTCATCGATCCTGACCTCGCGTCATCTCTTGTACGGGGACGGCTCGCCGGACTGCTCGATCGGGCTGCAACGGGGACGGCTCAGGCTGAGTGAAGGTGTGTCTATCAGTGGCGGAATGCGCGCGTCAACGGCGCATGAATACCCTGTGGCCTGCGGAAATGGCACGCTGACGCACCTGGGGCGAGCCATTGGTCCACACCTGTGAAGCGTTGCAGGTGGACGCCTGACGGCGCGTCGGTCCTGGGCGAACGGCAGCACGGCGCCGTCGCGGTCGCCTGCGCCCGCCGGTTCCTCGCGGTCGAACGGAAGGGTGCGGGCGCCCCGCGCACCGGGCCTCGACGCCTTCTAGCCTGCGGCCCGTGCCACGGTGATGATCACGGGGCTGGTGGGCGTGAGGGGACCTCGTTCCCAGTCCCCGTACTGTTCGACGATGCGGAATCCCGCCTCCGTCAGGAAGCGGGAGAGGGAGTCGGGCCCGAGGAACCGCAGGGTGCCGCGGGCGACCCGCGGCCGGTCCCACCCGGTGCCCTCGAAGGTCGCGGTGAACGCCACCCGGTCCCCGGTCACCGGGGTTTGGACCTCATGCCGCAGGCTCACCGACCCGCCGTCGCCGTCGGCTGCTCCACGCACCCGGTCCGGCGTCCACGACTCCCAGGCCCGGGCAGCGGGGTTACGGGTCTCGAACACGAACCGTCCGTCCTCGGCGAGGGCTTCGCGGACGGCGGCGAGGCAGCTCCTCAGTTCCTCGTCCCCGAGGATCAGTTGGAAGGTGTCGCCGGTCATCACGACGAGATCGAAGGCGCCCCGCCGGCGATGGGACCGCAGATCCCCGAGCACCCACTCGAGACCGGGGGAGCGCCGCCGTGCCTGGACGAGCATCGCGGCCGCCGGGTCGAGCCCGCATAGCCGACCGTCGTGTCCCCTCTCCCGGGCCCGCGCGAGCAGCCTTCCCGTGCCGCAGCCGACGTCCAGGACGCTCCGCGAGGACATCACAAGTCCCAGATGGAAGTCATCACTCGGCCCCCACGGGTGGAGGGCGTCGTACAGCCCGGCGAGGGTGAGGTCGGAGTACGCGCGGTCGGCCATCGTGGCAGTTTCCCAGCTCCGGAGGACAGTGGTGCGGACTGTACGCGTTCTTTGTCGAACGGCAGCAGCACGGGGAAGTGACGCGTAATGTCGGGTGGGGAATGCGTCCCGGTACGCCGGACATTCCACGAACTGCCCGACGGCGCCGAGGGAGTCCGACCCGGACATGGCAGAGACGACATCGCTCGGCCCGGTCATCC
The DNA here is from genome assembly GCF_053598275.1 of Streptomyces sp. NPDC001156. NCBI lineage: Bacteria > Bacillati > Actinomycetota > Actinomycetes > Kitasatosporales > Streptomycetaceae > Streptomyces > Streptomyces sp. NPDC001156. The sequence continues at coordinate 30,854 of NZ_JBSFJX010000010.1, forward strand.
GCACGATCACCTTCGACTGCACCGGTGACCCGTACGAACTAGGGCTGTTCTGGAGCACGTTGCTGGAACGCTCCCTCGCCGACGACGACAAGCCGGGCGACCCGGAAGCCGTGTTGCGCGACCCCGGGGGCGGTCCGACCCTCCTCTTCGTGCGTGTGCCCGAGGGCAAGTCCGCCAAGAACCGCGTCCATCTCGATCTGCGGCCCCGGGACCGTACCCGTGCGCAGGAGGTGGAACGCGCCCTGGCTCTGGGTGCCCGCCGGATCGCTGACCACACCCGCCCGGACGGCGGCGGTTGGGTGGTCCTCACCGACCCGAACGCGTCTAGCTAGCGGTTCTAACCCCCTGGTCAGCGCCTATGTGGCGGCTTTACGCAACGAAGTAGCCGCGGCCACTGACCACGTACACAAGACCCTCGCCCCGCAGGCTAGCCAGCGCGCGGGATGCCGTTGACTGGGACACGTCGAACTCGACGGCCAGCGCCACGGTCCCTGGTAGCCGTTCGCCAGGCCCATAGGTGCCAGCGCTGATACGGCGCCGGATCTCCTTGGCGAGTTGCGGCCAGTGAGGTTCAGCTCTGTTGATCTCCACCTAATCAGCCTGCGACAGTTTCACCTATTACGCTATCGAGGTAGTCAGTCACCGAGCTAGTCTGGTGAGACAAAAGAAAGCGCCCCTGAGAGTCCGGGCTAGAGGCCACTCAGGGGCTGAGCCGACTGAATAGGAGTCGACCTATGCGCAGCCTAATGGCGCTGATTCTCAGCGCCCTACTGCCTGCCCGTGGAAAGCGTCGGGCGCCAGCCATGCCGACACAGCCCCTCCCCCGTCCGCTCCCCGTGCCCCGCCTCGCACACCCGTCCGATGTAATCAGCGCTGACGGCATGCCGCTGGTTCGCCCGTACCTGGTCCACTGGGAGCGGCAGCGGGAACGGCTACGCCAGCGCGACAGGCGACGGGCGGCAGTGCTGGCGACCATGGGCCAGGACTACTCGGGGGTGTCGGCATGAGCGAGATGCGCAACCTCGGGTATGACGCTGTGTCAGGTAAGCAAATGTTCGCCGCAACGGAGCCTGGCAGCCCACTGGACAAAGCGTGTGACGTCGTCGCACTGGAGACGGCCACGGTGTGGCACAGCCTCGCGTCCGTCATGTGTGAATCAGCCGAACAGCTCAGCGCAGATGAGGCGAATTTCGTCCTTGCGCGCCTGGTGGAATCGCTCGGCGAGGTGCTGCCCATCGCTGCGCGAAGCGTCGCCGACAATCCCGCCGCAAACTTGCCCATCCATTGCGAAAGCGGGCGAGACATTGGCGCAGCGATGCGTGACATGAAGTCGTAACTGGACCTAGAAACGACTCAGAGCCTGGCTCAGGGGTGATCCCAGGGTCAGGCTCTGTTCGTGTCTCAGGCGGGCCAGGAAAGGTGCAGCGAGGGGAAACGGGCGTTCAGTCATTCCACTGGATCGGCAGCGCCCTTGGACAGGTTGCAGCCAGCGCAGGGCGGAAGCAGGTTCGCGCGGCTATGCTCGCCACCCTTGCCGAGCGGCTGTGTGTGTTCGTCGTGTTCGTGCGGGCCACCACAGAACACGCAGCCATAGGCGCCGATTTCATCCCAGTAGTCGAGCAACTCAGCGCGGGTCAATTCCTTTACCTGGGCGGCAGTCTTGAGGGTGTCAATCCCGCGACTGGCGGCTGACCGCGATCGACGGCATCACGTTTGACCTGCCCGACACGAAGGCGAACGTGGAGGCGTTCGGCCGTCCACCCCGCTCCGGGCGCGGTGAACAGGACGTCGGCTACCCGCAGTTGCGCATGGTCGACCTGGTGGAGTGCGGCACCCACGCCGTCTTCGATGCTGCGATCGGAGCTTTGCGCACCGGAGAGCAGGCTCTGGCCCGGGGGGTCCTGGTGTTGCTACGGCCGGGGATGCTGCTGGCCGACCGTGGCCTCTACGGCGTGGACCTGTGGCGCACAGCCGCGGCCACGGGGGCGGATCTGCTGTGGCGAGTCCGCAAAGACCTCATGCTGCTGGTGGTCGAGCAACTGCCGGACGGCTCGCATCTCACCGAGATCTTCGACCGCAGCGACATCCACCACACCCGCCGCGGGGTGCCAGTACGCGCGATGGAGTACACCATCGCCGGCCATGAGGGCGTCTACCGGCTCATCATCACGATCCTCGACCCGGACAAGGCCCCCGGCCGCGGAACTGGCTGCCCATTACGCCCAGCGATGGGAGTTCAAGCACGATTACCGCGAACTCAAGCACGGCCTGGGCCTGGACCACTTCGAAGGCCGCTCCTGGCCCGGCTGGCACCACCACGTCACCCTCGTGACCGCCGCCCACGCGCTTCTCACCGAACAACGTCTGGCCCCAAAGCACCCGAGCAGCACTCACCCTCTACCAGATCCTCGACGCTCTCAAGGACATCCTGAGGTGCTGGACCGGCATCTGCACCACCTGCCAACAACCCCTGCTCAGCAGACCACACACCACACCAAGATCAAGACAGACCTAATGGAGTCCTACTAGGTGTGCCGCCCGAAGAGCGCTTTGAAGAGGCCGGGTGTCTGTCGGGCGAGGTCGGTTCGGCAATCGGGACAGTGACGGCCGTCCGCAGGTGGGGCGTCGGGGTAGGTGACGCCGAACTGCCCTTGTTGGGGCAGTCCGCACCGCTCGCACGGTGCCGGCGGATGGGCCTTGTGGGATTCTGCCGTGCGTGGGTGGACCAGCTGGCGTGCGTCGGGGCCGTCGGTTGCGGGCTGGCCCCACGCAGACGCCCGGTGTTCCTGCTGCCGCTGTTCCTCGCGTCGGCGGCGAAGCTGTTCGTCTCCCTGGTGCCAGGCGTCGATGTCGTTCGGGTTGGTCAAGGCCATCTCGAGGGTCTCCCACTGGCCGTGCCCGCACCGCCACCAGACGGCGTCCAGCGGGCCGTGGGCCTGGAGGCGGCCGAGGGTAGTGAACAGCAGCGGTATGGCGTCGGCGTAGTCGTAGTAGCCGTCCTGCCCGTAGCTGCCCTTGTGGCGGTAGCTGCCCGACCAGATCGTGCGGGTCAGCTCCATCACCCGGTTCATGCGGTTCTTCAACGCCACCTTACCGAGACGGCTGCCGGGATTGAACACCACCGCGATGGGCGGGTATCCCTCACGGCCGGCCGCCGGATACAGGGTCCGCCATAGAGGAGTGTCGCGGCCTTGGTGGTCCTTGGCTTTCAGACGAAAGAAGCGAAGGTAGCGGTCGAACTTGCGCGCCAGCACATCGGCGCTCTCCGTGCAGTTGTCGACCTCCACCAGCAGCACCGGCACCCCCGCCTGTGGCGCGTGCAGGACCGCATCCGTCTGCACACTGGAGCGGTTCCGGCCCGCGCTGGGCAGATTGTGCGCCACCTCCGTCAACCACGACGCCACCGTCCCGACCCCCGCCCGCAGCTCCAGTGCCGCGGGCAAGGACGTCGTCGCGTCCGTCGCGTCGGCGGCCTCGGCTGCCGCGGCCTGGGAGCGGCGTACCGGGCGGGTGGGTTCGGGCGGGGTACGGGTGATCGCGATGATCGTCTCGTTGACGGCCATCGCGTGCGGGGCACCCGAGCGGCCCGCACCGCGCGCCGTACCCTCCATCTCGCTTGCGGGGCGGGCGAGGGCTTCGGCGGCGGCGTCCAGGCCGTGCGGGGTCAGGCCCCACAGCTTCTGCCCCTCGCGTGTACTGCCCTCGGAGAGGGTCAGTCCGTGCTTGGCGAGGTCCAGGCAGGCGTTGCGGACCGCCTTGTTGTCCTTATGCCCCGGACACGTCAGCCGGCGGATCTGATCGGCGGTGGCCACCTTCAGCACGCCGAGCGCGGCCAGGACGTGGCTGCGCACCGTGCTCGTGGATCCGTACGGGTACGTCTTCGAACCACCCAATGCCGCCCCGCCCCTCCCGCCGCTCGATTCCGTCCTGCGCAGACTCTTCTGCGCAGCTGCGCGGGCCGGCTGCTGCCGGACCGCAACACCACTGCGCAGCCGCCCGAACCCTCGCCCCGATCCGCACCCCAGCCTGCCACCCACCACAGACAACACACCCACATCTGCAGGCGGGAGAGGCAAGGGAAGAGGGTTGTCGGGGCGCGTGGTCGGGGCTGGTCAAGGGTGGTGACCTGCGGAAACCCAACGCTGCCTGTTGCGGGTGCGGGTAGGGGAGTTGGTAGGGGGAACGGCAGGGAGACCGGTAGGGGAAATGGAGGCTTGCCCGCCGCCAGGGCAGCACTCATCCGGTCAAGCGGGCATGAGCGCCATCTATATGCGACACGGAGCAGCACCATGGTGCTGAAGGTTGCGCAGCTGACGCACCGCAGTCGGCGACCGTACTGCGCAGCACGTCCGGCTGCGCAAGCCGCCACAGCACCGTGTTCGGTTCTATGGTCGGGGGCACCAGCAGGCCCCGACCACGGTAGTCAGGGAGTATCTCCGCGCCAGTCGAACCGGCGACCATCCGACCTGGGGGCATACAGAGCCCGACCACCGGGACCGTAGCGGCCTATCTCCGTGCGCAATGCGACACCCCGATCACACGCAGGCAAATCCGTGACATCCAAGGGCAGACCATCCAGCGGGTCGGCCACCAACTCCACATACATGCGCCCCTGCCGGGGCCCAGCATCCTCGTGGTCGGCCTCGTAGACCCGACCTCGCATGAACTCCAACTCATCCACACCCGACAGGCTCCCAGCCCCCACCGACAGCCTTGGCTGCTGCTTCGTTCGCTGCTCGCTGGCGCTCGGGGCTGGTCGTCTCATCCGTGAGGACAGACAGGCAAAGTGCGGACAGCGCGCGCAGTTGGTTGGTGTTCACGCGCGGTACCGAGCGATTCGATCGCAAACCCGCGTTGACCTCCTAGATAGGAGCGTTCGGAGATCCCGAAGGGAACGAGTTCTGTATGGAACGCGGGGACTGAGACCGCCTGCCCCACCCCGCCTGCGCAAGCGGCGGGGCTTTCATCGTGATGTACCCGTGCGCCCGTCAGGGGACCGACCCTTGACGGGCGTACCGCGTCTCACCCCGGGATCGATGCACGCCCACATGTGACCGTGCCACATCAAGATCGGCCGTGGGCCTGTCGGGGTGTGCCCGCCATCCGGATGACGTCCTGCTCCGACGGGTGGCGTGACTGAGTGATATGTCCGCTGAATGCTGATATGGACCGATAGCGGACAGCGCCCCGGCGCTGGAGGTACGGGGCACTCCGAGGAGGCACTCCCATGCGTGGAGCCAGGCGCGCGAGACGGGCGGCGGCAGTGGCCGCGGCAGCCCTCGCGGCGGCCGGCTGCGGTGGGGGTGCGGGCACGGGCAGTGAACCCGGGGTGTTCAGCGCCTCCTGGAGTGATCCGCAGAACCCGCTGGAGCCCGCCAACACCAACGAGGTCCAGGGCGGCAAGGTCCTCGACATGCTCTTCCGGGGGCTGAAGCGCTACAACCCGAGAACCGGCGCGGCCGAGAACATGCTCGCGGAAAAGATCGAGACCTCGGACTCGCAGAACTTCACCATCACCGTCAAGGACGGCTGGACGTTCAGCAACGGGGAGCCCGTCACCGCCAGGTCCTTCGTCGACGCCTGGAACTACGGCGCCGGCCTGAGGAACAACCAGAAGAACGCGTACTTCTTCGGATACATCGAGGGGTACGACAAGGTGCACCCGGAGACCGGCACGCAGACCGCCGACACCCTGTCCGGACTCGCGGTGACCGGCCCCCGCACCTTCACCGTGAGGCTCAACCAGAAGTTCTCGACGTTCCCGGACACCCTCGGCTATGTGGCCTTCTCCCCGCTGCCCCGGGCGTTCTTCGACCACCACGCGGCCTGGCTTAAGAAGCCGATCGGCAACGGTCCGTACCTGGTCAAGTCCTACACCAGGGGCTTCATGATGTCGCTCAGGACGTGGAACGGCTACCCAGGCGCGGACAAGGCGCAGAACAACGGGGTGGATCTGCAGGTCTACACCGACAGCAACACGGCCTACACCGACCTGCTGGCGGGGAACCTCGATCTAGTCGACGACGTGCCCGCCCCGCAACTCAAGTTCATCAAGTCCGATCTGCACGGCCGGTACATCAACACCCCGGCCGGCATCATCCAGACCCTCGCCTTCCCCTTCTACGACCCGAGATGGAGCAAGCCGGGGACGGAGAAGGTCCGCACGGGCCTGTCCATGGCGATCGACCGGAAACAGATCACGAACACCATCTTCCTGAAGACCCGTACACCGGCGAGCGACTGGACCTCCCCGGTGCTGGGCACGAAGGGCGGCTTCCAGGATGGTCTGTGCGGCGAGGCCTGCACCTACAACCCGGTCCGGGCCAAGCAGCTGATCCAGCAGGGCGGCGGGCTGCCCGGCGGCCAGATCAAGATCACCTACAACGCCGACTCCGGCTCGCACCGGCAGTGGGTGGACGCCGTGTGCAACGACATCAACAACGTCCTCGGCAACGACACGGCATGCGTCGGCAACCCGGTCGGCACCTTCGCCGACTTCCGCAACCAGATCGGCCGGCACAAGATGCAGGGCCCGTTCCGGGCCGGCTGGCAGATGGACTACCCGCTGATCCAGAACTTCCTGCAGCCGCTGTACTACACGGGCGCCTCGTCCAACGACGGCCAGTGGTCCAACAAGGGGTTCGACAAGCTCGTCGACCAGGCCAACGCGGAGAGCGACCAGGCCTCGGCCGTGAGGCTGTTCCAGCAGGCGGAGGGCGTCGTGCGAGACAACATGGCCGCCATCCCGCTCTGGTACCAGAACGGCAGCGCCGGCTATTCGGAGCGCCTCTCCCATGTGGCCCTCAACCCGTTCAGCGTCCCCGTCTACAACGAGATCAAGGTCGGCTGAGCCCACGGCTGCCCGCTACCCCCCGGAGGCTCCATGGGACGGTACGTCGTCCGGCGTCTGCTGCAGATGATCCCGGTCTTCATCGGCGCCACCCTGCTCATCTTCCTGATGGTGAACGTCATGGGCGACCCCATCGCGGGCCTGTGCGGGGAACGGCAGTGCGACCCCGCCACGGCGGCTCAGCTGCGCCGTGACTTCGGCCTCGACAAGCCCGTGTGGCAGCAATACGCGACCTACATGGGCAAGGTGTTCACCGGCGACTTCGGCACCGCGTTCAACGGACAGCCGGTCACCGAGCTGATGGCCACGGCCTTCCCCGTCACGATCCGGCTCACCGTGGTGGCCATCCTCTTCGAGATCGTCATCGGCATCGCGCTCGGCGTGGTCACAGGTCTGCGCCGGGGGCGGCCCGTCGACACGACGGTGCTGCTGCTCACCCTCGTCGTGATCTCGGTACCGACCTTCGTCACCGGTCTGCTGCTCCAGCTGCTGCTCGGCGTCGAGTGGGGCTGGATCAGACCCTCGGTCTCCCCGGCGGCCGCCTTCGGCGAGCTGATCGTCCCGGGTCTGGTCCTCGCCTCCGTCTCGCTCGCCTACGTCACCCGGCTGACCCGGACCTCCATCGCCGAGAACAAGCGGTCCGACTACGTCCGCACGGCCGTCGCCAAGGGGCTGCCGCGCCACCGCGTGATCACCCGGCATCTGCTGCGCAACTCGCTCATCCCCGTGGTCACCTTCATCGGCACCGACATCGGCGCCCTCATGGGCGGCGCGATCGTCACCGAGCGGATCTTCAACATCCACGGCGTCGGCTACCAGCTCTACCAGGGGATCCTCCGGCAGAACACGCAGACGGTCGTCGGCTTCGTGACGATCCTCGTCCTCGTCTTCCTGGTCGCCAACCTGCTCGTCGACCTCCTGTACGCCGTACTCGACCCGAGGATCCGCTATGCATGACCAGCCGCCTGAGCGCGAGGGGGCCATCGCCGGTACCGGCATGGGCGGTGCGATGGACCTCGCAGCCAGCGAGGCGACCACCCTGGAGCCGCAGCGGAGAGCCGCCGGAGGACCTGCGGGGGGACCGGAGGGCGCGCCTTCCGCGGGCAAGCCACGCAGCCTGTGGTCCGACGCCTCGCGCGATCTGCGCCGCAACCCCGTCTTCATCGTCTCCGGACTCGTGATCCTCTTCCTCGTCCTCATCTCGATCTGGCCGTCCCTGATCACCTCGGGCAACCCCCTGCAGTGCGAACTCGCCAAGGCGCAGGAGGGCAGCCAGCCCGGACACCCGTTCGGATACGACGGTCAGGGCTGCGACGTGTACACCCGGACCGTGTACGGCGCCCGCACCTCGGTCACGGTCGGTGTCTGCGCCACGGTCGGCGTCGCGGTGCTCGGCTCGATCCTGGGCGGGCTCGCCGGATTCTTCGGCGGGGGATGGGACGCCGTCCTGTCCCGCGTCACCGACATCTTCTTCGCCATCCCGGTCGTCCTCGGCGGTCTGGTCCTGCTCTCCGTCGTGACCAGCAACACCGTCTGGCCGGTGATCGGGTTCATGGTGCTGCTCGGCTGGCCGCAGATCTCCCGTATCGCCCGTGGCTCGGTCATCACCGCCAAGCAGCACGACTACGTCCAGGCGGCCCGCGCCCTCGGCGCCTCCAACTCCCGTATCCTGCTGCGGCACATCGCGCCCAACGCGGTCGCGCCGGTGATCGTCGTCGCCACCATCGCCCTCGGCACGTACATCGCGCTGGAGGCGACCCTGTCGTACCTCGGCGTGGGACTGAGACCGCCGAGTGTGTCCTGGGGGATCGACATCTCCGCCGCCTCCCCGTACGTCCGCAACGCCCCGCACGCGTTGCTGTGGCCCTCCGGCGCGCTCGCGATCACCGTGCTCGCCTTCATCATGCTCGGCGACGCGGTGCGCGACGCCCTCGACCCCAGGCTGAGGTGACCGCCGTGCTGCTCGAAGTGCGCGACCTGCAGGTGGAGTTCCGCACCCGGGACGGGATCGCCAAGGCGGTCAACGGCGTCAGCTTCGCCGTGGACGCGGGCCAGACGCTCGCCCTGCTCGGCGAGTCGGGCTCCGGCAAGTCCGTCACCGCACAGGCCGTCATGGGGGTCCTCGACACACCGCCCGCCAGGATCACCGGGGGCGAGGTCCTCTTCCGGGGACAGGACCTGCTCGCCCTGAAGGAGGACCAGCGGCGCAGGATCCGCGGCGCCCGGATGGCCATGATCTTCCAGGACGCGCTGTCCGCCCTCAACCCCGTGCTCACCGTGGGTGAGCAGCTCGGCGAGATGTTCGTCGTGCACCGCGGCATGTCCAGGAGGGACGCCCGCGCGAGGGCCGTCGAGCTGATGGAACAGGTGCGGATCCCCGCTGCCGCCCAGCGGGTGCGTGACTACCCCCACCAGTTCTCCGGCGGTATGCGCCAGCGCATCATGATCGCCATGGCGATGGCGCTGGAGCCGGCGCTGATCATCGCCGACGAGCCGACCACGGCCCTCGACGTCACGGTCCAGGCCCAGGTGATGGACCTGCTCGCGGAGTTGCAGCGCGAGTACCGCATGGGCCTCATCCTGATCACCCACGACCTCGGTGTCGTCGCGGACGTCGCCGACCGGATCGCCGTGATGTACGCGGGCAAGATCGTGGAGTCGGCGCCCGTGCACGACATCTACAAGTCGCCCGCCCACCCCTACACCAGGGGACTGCTCGACTCGATCCCGCGACTCGACCAGAAGGGCCGTCGGCTCTACGCCATCAAGGGCCTCCCTCCGAACCTCATGAACATCCCGCCGGGCTGCTCCTTCAACCCCCGCTGCCCCATGGCCCGGGACGTGTGCCGCACCGACGTGCCGCCGCTCTACGAGGTGGCCGGTGACCACGGGGGCGAGCGGGTGAGCGCCTGCCACTTCTGGAGGGAGTGCCTGCATGGCCGGTCCTGAGCCGATTCTGGAAGTGCGCGGCCTGGTCAAGCACTACCCGCTCACCCGGGGGATCCTGTTCAAGAAGCAGGTGGGCTCCGTCAAGGCGGTGGACGGCGTCGACTTCACCCTGGGCCGGGGAGAGACGCTCGGCATCGTCGGCGAGTCCGGCTGCGGCAAGTCGACGGTCGCGCGGATGCTGGTCAATCTGGAGCGACCGACGGCCGGTTCGATCACCTACCGGGGCGAGGACATCACCAGGCTGTCCGGGCGCGCCCTGAAGGCCGTGCGGCGCAACATCCAGATGGTGTTCCAGGACCCGTACACCTCCCTCAACCCACGGATGACCGTGGGCGACATCGTCGGGGAGCCGTACGAGATCCATCCCGAGGCCGCGCCCAAGGGGGAGCGGCGCCGGCGGGTGCAGGAACTGCTCGACGTGGTGGGGCTCAACCCCGAGTACGTCAACCGCTACCCGCACCAGTTCTCCGGCGGCCAGCGCCAGCGGATCGGGATCGCCAGGGCGCTGGCGCTGCGCCCGGAGATCATCGTCGCCGACGAGCCGGTGTCGGCGCTCGACGTGTCCGTCCAGGCGCAGGTGATCAACCTGATGGCGGGGCTCCAGGACGAGTTCGGGCTGTCGTACGTCTTCATCGCGCACGACCTGTCGATCGTGCGGCACATCTCCGACCGGGTCGCGGTGATGTACCTCGGGCGCATCGTGGAGACCGGCAGGGACGCGGAGATCTACGAGCATCCGACGCACCCCTACACGCAGGCCCTGCTGTCGGCCGTCCCCGTGCCCGACCCGGAGGCGCGCGAGCGCCGGGAGCGGATCATCCTGAGCGGTGATGTGCCGTCCCCGGCGGCCATCCCCTCCGGCTGCCGCTTCCGCACCCGCTGCTGGAAGGCTCAGGAGCGGTGCGCCCTGGAGGTGCCGCCGCTCGCGGTGCCCGAGGAGTTCCGCCGTACGAGCGGACCGGCCGCGCACGATTCGGCGTGCCACTTCGCGGAGGAGAAGAGAGTGGTGCCGCCCGAGGAGCCGCCGGTGCCAGGCGATGCGCCGCACGAAGAGCGGCATAAGCGAACAAATGTGAACGAAGGTCGTTAACACGCAGGCAACTTGACTGACGCGGTACCGATATACGGACACAGGAGAGTGAACTGCGTACGGCCGTGCGGGTGCCGTAAACGAGCCGGGGTGCGCCATGTCACCCCGGCTCGTTCATTGCGCACGGGCCGGCGCCGCTCTCGCGGATACGGCCGGTGTTTCGCTGTGGTCCCTTGGCCGACCGTCGTTGTACCCCTTGAGAAATCCCTGCTCAGCCCAGGTTCAGAGCGCGCTTGAGGAAGTCCAGTTGGAGCAGCAGCAGGTTCTCCGCGACCGTTTCCTGAGGTGTCATGTGGGTCACCCCGGACAGCGGCAGCACCTCGTGCGGGCGGCCCGCGGCCAGGAGGGCCGAGGACAGGCGCAGGGAGTGGGCCACCACCACGTTGTCGTCCGCGAGGCCGTGGATGATCATCATCGGCCGGGCCGGATACGCGTCGTCGACAAGACCGGCGTCGTCGACCAGGGAGTTGCGCCGGTACACCTCGGGCTGCTGCACCGGGTGCCCCAGATAGCGCTCCTGGTAGTGGGTGTCGTACAGCCGCAGATCGGTCACCGGGGCGCCGACCACGGCCGCGTGGAACACGTCCGGGCGGCGCAGCGCCGCGAGCGCGGCGAGATAGCCGCCGAAGGACCAGCCGCGGATCGCGACCCGGGTTAGATCGAGCGGGAAGTCGCCGGCCAGGGCGTGGAGCGCGTCGACCTGGTCCTCCAGCACGACCGCCGCGAGGTCGTCCTTCACCGCCTTCTCCCAGGCGGGGGAGTGGCCCGGGGTGCCCCGGCCGTCCGCGACGATCACCGCGAAGCCCTGGTCGGCGAACCACTGGGAGGTCAGGTGCGGGTTGTGCGCGGCCACCACCCGCTGCCCGTGCGGGCCTCCGTAGGGGTCCATGAGGACGGGGAGGGAGGTGTCACCGTCGTAGTCCGTCGGCAGAAGCACGGCGCACGGAATTCGTCGTGCGCCCCCTTGTGCAAGCGTCACGCGCGGGGACAAACCCGGGTGTTCCGCGAACGACGCGACGCCGGCCACGCGCTTGCCGTCGTGCAGCACTTGCGCCTGGCTGCCCGCGCGGCCGAGTGTGGCGGAGATGAGCACGGTCACGCCCCCGGCGCGCACCGCCGTATGGACGCCGGGCTCCTGCGACACACGCTCCACACCGAGTTCGTTCACCCGGTACACATGGATCTCGCCGGTCTCCGGATCGGCCGCCGTCTCGCCCGCCGAGGCCGTGACGAGCACATCGTCGTCGGACACGTCGAGCACCGCGCGCACATGCAACTGTGCTCCGGTCAGGGGCCGTTCACCCACGGCGAGCACCCGTGCGCCGCCCTCGTCGGCGATCCGCACGAGCTGCCCTGAGGGGCTCCAGCACGGCACCCCAGGGAAAAGTTCAAGCCATTGTGGATCTTCGTCCGCGTGTACCATCCGAGTCGCCCCGGTGTCCGGGTCCACCGCCAGGAACAGCTGGCTGCGCTGGTCGCGTGCCTGCACCAGAATCAGTGGCGCACCCGCCGCTGACCAGTGCACTCGCGCCAGATACGGGTAGCCAGCCCGATCCCAGACGACCTCCGTGCGCGTCCCGTCGAGGCCCACGACGAACAGCCGCACCTCCGCGTTGTCCGTGCCCGCCGCCGGATATGCGACAGGCTGCGGCTCCCGCTCCGGATGTGCGGGATCGGAGATCCACCATCGGCGCACCGGCGTCTCGTCCACGCGCGCGACGAGCAGCCGGTCGGACTCCGGCGACCACCAGTAGCCGCGTGAACGCCCCATCTCCTCGGCCGCGATGAACTCGGCCAGCCCGTAGGTGACCGATCCCGGTTCCGTCTCCGGCTCCGCCTCGGCCAGCACCCGGTCGCCCTCGCCCTCGGCGCCGATCACCCGCAGGGCGCCCCGGGCGACATACGCGATGTGCCGTCCGTCGGGGGCGGGCCGGGGGTCGATCACCGGTCCGGGTACGGGCAGTTCACGTGCCGTGCCGACGCGCAGTTCGGCCGTGAAAAGCCGCCCTGACAAGGCGAAAGACGCCAACTCCACGGCGGCGTCGGTGGCGTAGCCGACGATGCCGGCACCGCCCTCGCGGCTGCGTTCGCGACGGGCGCGTTCCTCGGGTGGCAACTGCTCGGCGGTGCCTCCGAGAAGCGCACCCGGATCGGCCGCCGGGCGCTCCGCGCCGTCCGCCACATCGAGGACCCAGAGCTGGTGCGCGCGGTCCGCGCCGGACGCTGAGCGCAGGAACACCACGCGGGAGCCGTCGGGTGCGACGGTGAACGCACGCGGCGCGCCGAGCGTGAACCGCTGGGTCCGCGCGTGCCGTCGGGGGAAGGAATCAGACTCGGTCGTCATGCCACGACCATATTGGCCATGCGCCCCCTTGTGCGGCCGTGCGCCGACCGATGCGCACGTATGGATAGTTATGATCGCTGGCGCATGGTGGGTATGAACCCGCTGGCATCCGGGCGGACTTATCTGTGAGGACACGTCTGCCCGGATTCGTTGCCCCCATAGCCCGACCCCCGCGCCCCTGTGGATCTTTGGAGGTGAACCGCCGTGGCACTCTCGATTTCGGCGGTGGTGCTGCTGGCGATCATCGTCTTCTTACTGATCAAGAAGTCAGGGCTGAAGGCCGGGCACGCGATCGTCTGCATGCTGCTCGGGTTCTATCTCGCCTCCTCGACCGTCGCCCCGACGATCAGCGAGCTGACGACGAACATCGCCGGCATGATCGGCAGCATCAAGTTCTAGCGGCGCGCAGGGCGCGGGTCCGGCGACCGTGGGGACCGGGCTCAGTGCAGGGGTTCGGTCCTGGTCCTCGCATCCCCGCCCGCGCCTCCGTCCCATCCACAGACCCGACACCCCCCGCCCCGTCGCTTCCCGCCGTACCTCGCCCGCCTGCGGTGCCCCGGCGCTCCTCAGGGCCGCCACCGCCCTCCTGGACGGTCTGCCGGGCCCCAGGCGGGGGCGCTGTACGACCCAGGCCCGGAGAGGACCCGGCGCCTCGTAGGGTGGACCCCATGACGGATCTGCCCGACCGGCGTCTGCTCCTGGTGCACGCGCACCCGGACGACGAGTCGATCAACAACGGCGCGACCATGGCCAGATACGCGGCCGAGGGTGCCCGGGTGACGCTGGTGACCTGCACGCTCGGCGAGGAGGGCGAAGTCATTCCGCCGCCGCTCGCTCATCTCGCGGCGGACCGCGACGACACGCTGGGCCCCCACCGCGCCGGCGAACTGGCCGCCGCCATGGCCGCGCTCGGCGTCAGCGACCACCGCCACCTCGGTGGCCCCGGCCGCTACCGGGACTCCGGGATGATGGGCGCCCCGCAGAACAGCCGTCCGGAAGCCTTCTGGTCCGCGGATCCCGACGAGGCGGCCGGCCACCTGGTGGCGGTCGTCCGGGAGGTGCGCCCCCAGGTCCTCGTCACCTACGACCCCGACGGCGGCTACGGCCACCCCGACCACATCCAGGCCCATCGTGTCGCCATGCGGGCCGCCCGGCTGGCCGCCGACCCCGGCTTCAGGCCGGACCTCGGGGTGCCCTGGGAGATCGCCAAGATCTACTGGAACCGGGTGCCGCGCCGGGTGGCCGAGGCCGCCTTCGCGAGGCTTGCCGAGGCGCTCGACGACACCCCCTTCGCCAAGGCGGGGGCCGTCGAGGACGTCCCCGGCGTGGTCGGCGACGAGGTGATCACCACTGAGATCGACGGCACCGCGTTCGCCGCCGCGAAGGCCGCCGCGATGCGGGCGCACGCCACGCAGATCGAGGTCGCCGAGCCGTGGTTCGCCCTCTCCAACGCCCTCGCGCAGCCCCTGTTCACGACCGAGTACTACGAGCTGGTCCGTGGCGAGCAGACCGGGCCGGGGGGCCCCCCGGCCCAGGGTGCAGGGAGCGCCGAGGTCCGGGAGACGGACCTGTTCGAGGGAGCGGCGCCATGATGTCCACGAGCAAGCAGCAGAGCGCGCTCGCGCAGCCGCTGAAACCGCCCTCGGCCGGCCGGGCCGCCGCCTATCTGGGCCTGTTCGTGCTCGGCGCGGTGGTGGGGGCAGCGGGCGCGCTCGTGCAGGGCGGCTGGTTTCCCGGTGGGCTGCTCCTCGCGCTGGCAGGTGCGGCCGGGCTCTTCGTCGGCGGTGCCCGGGTCATGGGGACCCGGGCGGGGGCCGTCGCGCCCGCCGCGGGCTGGGTGGTCTCGGTCATCCTGCTCACCGCGAGCCGTCCAGAAGGAGATTTCCTGTTCGGTGCGGGCGTCGGGTCCTATCTTTTCCTGCTCGGTGGAATGGCCGTCGCTGTGATCTGTGCCACCCTCGCCCCTGGGCGGCCGGCAGGCGGCTCAGGCGTCCGACTCGGCAAGTGACGTACCACTTCGTCTCCCGGATCGCGGAATGCCCCCGGGGAAAACGGGGTGCGCGCGTAGGAGTACCGTGCGGGTTTCCTGACAGGCGCGGTCTGCGGACCACCTGCGGCCAGTATGGTGGTGCGCGCCGCCGAGCCTTCCCCGAGCCCCTGGCTTCGCTCGAGCACGGGAGGCCACCTGTTGAGGTCGAAACAGGCGGTGGAGCCAACCGGGAGAACCTGCCTTGAGTCGTGAAACTGACAGTTCGTCCGCCGGATCCAACGGGCGTGGCGGAGCCGCGTATCCGTCCGGGACGCCGCCGTACGGGACCCCCATGGCTTCCGAGGACGGTGTCGACGCGAGCCGTTCGGCCACGCGGCCGGAGGAACGAAAGACCGAGACCACACTGACGACCCGGATCCGGATCAACATCCCCGGATCACGGCCCATTCCGCCGGTCGTCGTGCGCACCCCCGTCGCGGAAGCCGACACCGCCGACACGACGGCCGAAGCGGCTGCCGACCCGCAGCCGACGAGCACCGTCACCCCGCTGAGTGCCCTCGACAGCACCGCGGAGCCCCCGGCGCCGGCCGGGGAGAAGACGAGCGACTGGTTCGCACCCCGCAAGCCCTCGGCGGCCAAGGGCCCGCAGGGCGGCGGCTCGACCGACGGCGCGGGTATGCCGGGAGGGTCCGGCATACAGGGGTCCGACGTGCCCGGCGGACTCGGCGCGGGCGGAGCGCGTCCGGGTGCTCCCGGCGCGAACGGCGTCGGTGCCATGCACCCTGGTGCTTCCGGTGCGCCGGGCGCCACGGGCGCACGGCCCGCAGGGGGCACGGGCGCCGCGGGCCCGCTGGGCGCACGCCCGGGCGCGACGAACGGCAGGGGGCTTCCGGGTGCCACCGGTGCGGGACCCGTCGCGCCGGGGCACGGCGGAGGCACCGGCTCCTTCGACGTCTCCGACGCCGTGGCCGCCACCACCGCCTCGTTGCCCGTCATAGGTCCCGAGGACGGCGCGGAGCCCAGCCGCGACGATCTGCCGTATTTCACGGAGGGCCCGCACGGCCCGTCCGGTCCCACCGGCGGCCCGGTCATCGGCGACGGCCCTGCCATCCCTCCCGCGGGTCCCACACCCGGCGGCCCCGGCCTGCCGGCACGGGGTCTCCCGGGGACGCCCGGCGCAGGCCAGAGCGGCCCGTACGGCCCTGGGGCACCGGGTGCGCCGGGCGCCGGCCCGGGCCAGGGCCGGCCCGGGGGCGGACTCAGCGACGACACCGCGATCCTCACCCCGCAGCAGCCGGCCCCCGCTCCGGGTGGCCAAGGCTACGGCCGCCCCGGCGACAACATTTCCGGGCACACGGTCACCAGCGGCATCCCGGTCGTCCCCGCGGGCGCCCAGAACGGCCCGTTCCCGGGCACGCAGTCCGACGGGCCCGTGCAGCACACGGCACCGAAGTTGCCCGAGCCGCCGAAGACCCAGAACTCCAAGAGCGCGAAGTCGGCCAGGAAGAAGGGCCGCAGCAAGCCGGTGCTCCTGATCGGCGGCCTGGTCTTCCTCGGCGGTGTCGCCTACGGCGCCGGGCTGCTGATGAACCACTCCGACGTGCCCAAGGGCACCACCGTGCTCGGTGTCGACATCGGTGGCGGAACCCGCGACGACGCGATCCAGAAGCTGGACTCCGCCCTGGGCAGCCGTACCGGCAAGCCGCTCGAACTGTCGGTGGACGGCAAGACGGTCGCCCTCAGGCCGGACCAGGCGGGCCTCCAGCTCGACAGCAAGGCCACCGTCGCCGCCGCCGCACAGAGCGACTACAACCCGGTGTCGGTGATCGGCTCCCTGTTCGGGCAGGAGCGCGTCATCGATCCCGTGATGCCGGTCGACAAGGAGAAGCTGCAGGCCGAACTGGAACGCGCCGCGGGCGGTGCCGGCTCGATGGTCGAGGGCACGGTCAAGTTCGAGTCGGGCAAAGCCGTCGCCGTGTACGGCAAGGCGGGCGAGGGCGTCGACGTCTCCGCTTCCACCGCGGCCGTCGAGCAGGCGTACCGCACCGAGGTGGAGACCGGCGCGAGCACGCCCGTGAAGGTGCCCACGACCACGCGCCGGCCGACGGTCTCCAACGCGGAGGTCGACCGGATGATGAAGGAGTTCGCGCAGCCCGCGATGTCCCAGAACGTGACGGTGCGCACGGACGCCGCCCACACGATCTCCTTCAGCCCCCGCAACTCCCTGTGGAAGTTCATCGGGGTGAAGGCCATCAACGGCAAGCTCGTCGACACGTACGACAAGGCGGCGCTGCAAGGGCTGTACGGCAACACCTTCGACGGTGTGCTCATCACCCGCGCCACCGGCCAGAAGACGGCGGTCACGGTGGAGGACGTGATCGGCGCGCTGCGGCCCGCGCTGCTCGGCAAGTCGCCGGCGGCCCGTATCGCGACGATCGACACGAACCCCAGCTGATCCGGATGACACGGGGGTGGCCGCCGGGAGCGGGCACCCCCGTCGTCGTGCCGGCCATATGACATCTGTCATGTGGGAGTCACGACACCTGGCACTGCTCCGCGGTACCACCGCGCGGCGACGATGGGGTCATGACGACGACAACTGCGGTCACCACAACGGTGGTCG
Organism: Streptomyces sp. NPDC001156; assembly: GCF_053598275.1. Lineage (NCBI taxonomy): Bacteria > Bacillati > Actinomycetota > Actinomycetes > Kitasatosporales > Streptomycetaceae > Streptomyces > Streptomyces sp. NPDC001156. The sequence goes on from NZ_JBSFJX010000010.1 coordinate 48,700, forward strand.
CATTCGACCAGGTGACCAAGGCCTACGGCAGCGTCCGGGCCGTCGACGGTCTGACGCTCGACCTGCACCCGGGCGAGACGGTGGCCCTCCTGGGGCCCAACGGCGCGGGTAAATCCACCACTCTCGACCTGCTCCTCGGGCTCAAGCAGGCGGACAGCGGCACGGTCCGCGTGTTCGGGACCGGTCCGCGTGAAGCCATAGTCGCCGGACGCGTGGGCGCCATGCTGCAGAGCGGCGGCCTGATGGACGAGGTCACGGTCGCCGAACTGGTCAAGCTCGCCTGCGACCTGCACCCGAAGTCGTACAAGATCAACGATGTGCTCACTCGCGCGGGCATCGCGCAGATCGCCGACCGCAAGGTCAACAGGCTCTCCGGCGGCCAGGCCCAGCGCGTCCGCTTCGCCCTCGCCACCGCGGGCGACAGCGACCTCATCGTCCTGGACGAGCCGACCACCGGCATGGACGTCTCCGCCCGCCAGGCGTTCTGGGCCACCATGCGGGAACAGGCGGACGAGGGGCGTACGGTCCTGTTCGCCACGCACTACCTCGAAGAAGCCGATGCGATCGCCGACCGGGTGCTCGTCCTGCACCGCGGGCGCCTCCTCGCCGACGGGACCGCCGCCGAGATCAAGGCGAAGGCAGGTGCCCGCCGTATCTCCTTCGATCTGGAGGGCTCGATCGACGAGGCCCCGCTGCGCGCGCTGCCCTTCCTCACGGTGATGGACATCTCCGGGCAGACGGTCCGCATCCAGTCCACCGACGCCGACGCCACCGTCCACGCCCTGTACGGCCTTGGTGTCTACCCCCGCAATCTCGAAGTGGCCGGGCTCGGGCTCGAGCAGGCATTCGTCGCCATCACCGAGGCCGAGGAGGCCAAGCAGTCGTGAGCAGCCTGATCAAGCTGGAACTGGCAAGGGCCCTGCGCAACCGCAAGTTCCTGTTCTTCTCCGTGCTGTACCCGTCGCTCCTCTTCCTGCTCATCGCGGGCAAGGCCGACAGCGTGACCAAGGTCGACGGCACCGGCCTGACGATCCCGACCTACATGATGGTCTCGATGGCGTCCTTCGGCGCACTGACCGCCGTCCTGATGGGCAACAGCGAGCGCATCGCCAAGGAGCGCGAGAGCGGCTGGGTCCGGCAGCTGCGGCTGACCCCCCTTCCGGGGCGCGGCTACGTCCTCGCCAAGACCGCCAGCGCGGCCGTCGTCAGCCTGCCGTCCATCGTGATCGTCTTCGTGGTCGCCGCAGCCGTGAAGCACGTCCGCCTCGAGGCCTGGCAGTGGCTCGCCCTCACCGGCGCGATCTGGGCCGGCAGCCTCGTCTTCGCCGCCCTCGGCGTGGCCATCGGCTATCTCGCCAGCGGGGACGCGGTCCGCCCGATCACGATGATCATCTACTTCGGGCTGTCGCTGCTGGGCGGCCTGTGGATGCCCTCGACCACCTTCCCGCAGTGGCTGCAGGACATCGCCAAGTGGCTGCCCACCCACGCGTACGCTGCTCTGGGGCAGGCCATCGAGGAGAGCCGGGCCCCGCACGCACAGGACATCGCCATCCTCGTCGCCTTCTTCGCCCTGTTCGCGGGCGGCGCGGCCTGGCTGTACCGGAAGGACACCTTGAAGGCGTGAGCGCCATGACGGACGACCTGCGGTCCGGCGAGGTCCGGTCGGAGCGGCTGATACGCCTGAGTCAGCCGCCCCGCAACCGGCCTGAGCTGCTGCGCAAGACGCTGTGGATCGGTGTCTGGCTGGTCTTCCTCAGCTCGCCGGTCCACGACCTCGCCTCCGGCAACCACACCACCGGCGGCACCGTGGCCGGCTGGCTGGGCCTCGCGGCCTTCGTCGGGGTCTACCTCACGCTGGTCTTCCGCAACATGGGCCGGCCGTTCTCCGGGACGTACGTCAGCATCCTCATCGTCCTTCTCGCCGCGCTCGCCGCCCTGCTCTGCTTCACACTCGGCTCGGCCTGGATCGGCCTCTTCGTCTACGTCTCCGTCGCCTGCGGGGCGGCCCTGCCGCTTCGTACGGCCTACTGGGCGATCCCGGCGACGACCGCCGAGATGCTGCTCGTCGGACTGCACATCGGCGAGAAGCACGCGTGGAACATGATCCTCCTGGTGCTGCTCATCGGGTTCGCGATGACAGGCGTCGGCCAGCTGGTGCGCACGACGATCGAGTTGCGCAAGGCCCGGGCCACCGTCGCCCAGCTCGCGGCCAACGAGGAGCGGCTGCGTCTGGCCCGCGATCTGCACGACCTGCTCGGGCACTCGCTGTCCCTGATCACCCTGAAGAGCGAGCTCGCCGGACGTATGCTCCCCGACCACCCCGACAAGGCAGCCCAGCAGGTCGCCGACATCGAACAGGTCAGCCGCCAGGCCCTCGTCGATGTGCGCGAGGCGGTCGCGGGCTACCGGCGTCCGCGCCTGGCAGCCGAACTCGCGGGAGCGCAGGTCGCCTTGACGGCGGCCGCGGTCACCGCCGACGTACCCGCGGAGCCCGACCTCTCCGGTGTCGCCCGGGACAGCGAGTCCGCCCTCGCCTGGGCGCTGCGCGAGGCGGTCACCAACGTCGTGCGGCACAGCGGCGCGGCGCGCTGCACAGTGGAGGTGCTCAGGCGGCAGACCCTGGACGGGCAGGTACTGGAGCTCTCCGTGGACGACGACGGCTCCGGCGGCTCGGGCAAGGGCCCGGGCAACGGCCTGACCGGCCTGACCGAGCGGCTGGAGAAGGCCGGCGGGACGCTGGAGGCGGGCCGCGTGAAGCACGGCTTCCGGCTGGTCGCGCGCGTGCCCGTGGGCGGCGCCAGGCCGTAGGATCCGGGGCATGAGCCGCACGATCAAGGTCCTGCTCGCCGAGGACCAGTCGATGGTCCGGGAGGCGCTGGCCGCCCTGCTGGGTCTGGAGGAGGACATCGAGGTCGTCGCCCAAGTCGCCCGTGGCGACGAGGTGCTGGCGGCGGCGCGCGCCCACGACGTGGACGTGGCGCTCCTGGACATCGAGATGCCCGGTGCGACCGGGATCGAGGCGGCGGCCGGGCTCCAGCGGGAGCTTCCGGCCCTCAAGGTGGTCGTCCTCACCACCTTCGGGCGTCCCGGCTATCTGCGCTCGGCGATGGAGGCGGGTGCCGACGCCTTCCTGGTGAAGGACGCGCCGGCGGCCCAACTCGCCGAGGCGGTGCGGAAGGTGCTTGCCGGCGAGCGCGTCATCGACCCCACGCTGGCCGCGGCCGCCCTGGCCGACGGCGCCAACCCGCTGACCGACCGCGAACGTGACGTCCTGCGCGCGGCGGCGGACGGCTCCACCAACGCGGAGCTGGCCGCGGCCCTGCACCTGTCCCAGGGCACGGTCCGCAACTATCTCTCCACGGCCATCCAGAAACTGGCCGTACGCAACAGGGCGGAGGCCGTCCGGATCGCACGGGAGAAGGGCTGGCTGTAGCCGCCTGGCCCGGGTGCGATCCCGAAGGAGCGGGGAGGCCTCAGTTCAGCCTTGCCCGGGCCGCCCGGGCCTGCCCCCGCACCTGATCGGCCGCCGTTTCGTCGACGGCGGACACCAGGTCGGCGTAGGCGTCGAGCTCCACGGCTCCCTGTACGAAGTCTCCCCGCTGGACCAGCAGCTGCGCGTGCTCGTAGCGCAGCCGGGCCGGATGCGCGGGGAGCAGCAACGACAACTCGACCGCCCACAGGGCCACATCGGACCGCTCGGGCCGGGCGGCGGCCCACGCGCGGATGTTGTTCAGCACTCGCAGCACGACGTCCAGTGAATCCGCGGGCGCCAGCATCGACGGGTCGAGCGGCGCTCCCGTGGCCCCGGCGACCAGCATCTCGGCGTCGCTGCCGGTCAGCACCCGCCCCCCGTCGAAGGGGTCGGCCAGCACCTGGTCCTCCTGCGACCCGAACCCGACGACGAAGTGCCCGGGCAGCGCGACCCCGTACACCGGCGCACCGGCCCGCCGGGCCACCTCGATCCACACCACCGAGAGCAGGATCGGCAGCCCCTGCCGCCGCCGCAGCACCTCGTGCAGCAGCGAGGACTGCAGCCGCTCGTAGTCGGCGAGCGTGCCGTGGAAGCCGTAGCGCGCCCCGAGGAGGTCGGCGAGCGCGACGGCCCAGGAACGGGGGCCGCCCGGCCTGAACGGGAGCTGTCCGGCCAGCCGGTCCAGCTCCATCTGCGCGCCGTCCATCCCCGCCTCGTCCAGCGTTCCGTCCGCGGCGGCTCCCACGAGCAGGCAGAGGGTCGTGAGATCGGGCTGCGCGCAGCGGGCCTCCTCGCCGAACCGCCGACGCACCTCGGCAACCCGTTCCGGCTCCGGGGGATAGGGGGATTGCATGACGGCCTCGAAACCTCTCACCCCACCGGGCCGGACCGCGCGACCGCCGGGCCGCCCGCGTCCGGACCGCGGGAGCCCTCCGGCTCCCGGTAGTGGTGATAAGCATGATGCGCCCCGAAGCCGAGTCGTGCGTACAGGGCCCGGGCGCCCGCGTTGTCCCTCTCCACCTGGAGCCACGCCGCCGAGGCGCCCTCGTCGAGGGCCTGCCGGGCCAGCGCGGCCATCACGGCGGTGGCCAGTCCCCGGCGACGCAGGTCCGGGTCGACCTCCACCGCCCCGAAGCCGGCCCACCGGCCGTCCACCACGCACCGCCCGATCGCCGCCAAAGGCGCGCCCTCCGGCCCCGGTACCGTCGCGAACCAGACCGAGGGCCCGCTGCCCAGCACCCTCAGGGCCACCTCGCCGAGACCCTTGCGCTGATAGCGGGCGAGCCACGTCTCGTCGGCCGTGCGCGAGAGCACCACCCCCGGGGCCTCACGGTCCGCCACGGGCGCCAGGGCACCGGTCCACAGCTCCGCGGTCACCTCCCGCGTCCACCCCCGGGCCTCCAGTTCCGCGCACAGCAGCTCCTGGGTGCCCTCCGCCCCCGTCGCCGTCTGCAGGTACGCGGGCAGGCCGCGGGCCGCGTACCAGCTCCGCACGGCCGTCAGGGCCTCGTCCAGCGGGAGCCGGGGGTCACCGAGCGGCAGCACGGAATTGGCCCGGCGCGTGAATCCGGCGGCGGCACGCAGCTCCCAGTCACCGAGGCGCTCCCGTTCGACCGGCTGCCAGGCCCGGGCGGAGATCCGCGCGAGCTCTTCGTACGACGTCGTCGGGCCCGTACGGCGGACCGGAGCAGGGGGCACCACCTTGCCCGCGACCAGGGAAGACTCCGTGATCCGGACGGTCTCTCCGTCGCGTTGCGTGATCAGCAGCACACCCTTGTCCCATGATGTGAGAACTCCGACCGTGTCGGTGAACTTCTCACCCTCGGTGGCATGTTCGCTCCACCGCCGTACGGAGACGCGTTTCCCCACGTCAGCAGTGGTGATACGGACCACGAGCCGTCCGCCCGCAGAGATTTCCACAGGTCAGTTCACCCCTCCTGTTCGGATCATGCCCAGGAACGGAGATACTAGGTGCGGGCATCGACGACGCCGCGCTCCCGCGCGCCAGGCGGCGGAGCCTGAGGAGGCCCGCCAGCGCCCTACCGAGGAGGAACGACAGCGTGACCTACGTCATCGCAGAGCCTTGTGTCGACGTCAAGGACAAGGCGTGCATCGAGGAGTGCCCGGTCGACTGCATCTACGAGGGCCAGCGGTCCTTGTACATCCACCCGGACGAATGCGTCGACTGTGGAGCCTGCGAGCCGGTATGCCCGGTCGAGGCGATCTTCTACGAGGATGACACGCCCGAGGAGTGGAAGGACTACTACAAGGCGAACGTCGAGTTCTTCGACGAGCTCGGCTCGCCCGGTGGCGCCAGCAAGCTGGGGCTGATCGAGCGCGATCACCCCTTCATCGCGGCGCTGCCCCCGATGAACCAGTAAGCGGCCCGCACAGCCGGCTTCAGCGGCCCGGAAGCCGATGAGCCGGTGCCGTCTCGGTCCCGTACGGCGCCCGCGCCGGACGGGACCGTGGCGTTTGGCGCCCGTACGCTCGTAGGGGGTGTCCGTCGTACCCAGAAAGTGAGCCCGATCCCCGTGTCCGCAGTATCCGACCGCCTTCCGGTCTTCCCCTGGGACAAGCTCGAGCCGTACAAGAAGACGGCCGCCGCGCACCCGGGCGGAATCGTCGACCTGTCCGTCGGCACCCCGGTCGACCCGGTCCCCGAGCTGATCCAGAAAGCGCTTGTCGCGGCCGCGGACTCCCCGGGCTATCCGACGGTCTGGGGGACGCCCGAGCTGCGGGACGCGATCACGGGCTGGCTGGAGCGCCGCCTCGGCGCCCGTGACGTCACCCACCGCCATGTCCTGCCCATCGTCGGCTCCAAGGAGCTCGTGGCCTGGCTCCCGACCCAGCTCGGCCTCGGCCCCGGCGACACGGTCGCCTATCCGCGCCTGGCCTACCCGACCTACGAGGTCGGCGCGCGCCTGGCCCGCGCGGACCATGTGGCATACGACGACCCGACCGAGCTGGACCCCGCGAACCTGAAGCTGCTCTGGCTCAACTCGCCGTCGAACCCGACGGGCAGGGTGCTGGCCAAGGAGGAGCTCACCCGGATCGTGGCCTGGGCGCGTGAGCACGGCGTCCTGGTCTTCTCCGACGAGTGTTACCTCGAGCTGGGCTGGGAGGCCGACCCGGTCTCGGTCCTGCACCCGGACGTCTGCCAGGGGTCGTACGAGGGCATCGTCGCGGTCCACTCCCTGTCCAAGCGGTCGAACCTGGCGGGCTACCGGGCGGCGTTCCTCGCGGGCGACCCGGCGGTGCTGGGCCCCCTCCTGGAGATCCGCAAGCACGGCGGCATGATGACCTCGGCGCCGACCCAGGCCGCGGTCGTGGCCGCGCTGGGCGACGATACGCATGTCCGCGAGCAGCGTGAGCGCTACGCGGCCCGCCGCACGGTCCTGCGGGACGCCCTCCTGAAGCACGGCTTCCGCATCGAGCACAGCGAGGCGAGCCTGTATCTGTGGGCGACCCGCGACGAGTCCTGCTGGGACACGGTCGCCCACCTCGCCGACCTGGGGATCCTGGTCGCCCCGGGGGACTTCTACGGCCCCGCGGGCGAGACGTTCGTACGGGTGGCCCTCACGGCGACGGACGAGCGCGTCGCGGCAGCGGTGGAGCGGCTGTAAGGCCCCGATACGAACAGGAGGGGCCCAGGGCGGCTCCCTGGACCCCTCCGTCGTGGCGCTGTGCCACTCAGCCACCCAACGGCAGACCCTGCACCGGCAGCTGCCGACCCGGCAGTCCGGTCTTGGCGGCACCGCCGAGCAGACCGCCGGCCTGCCCCGCCGCGTCCCCGGCCGCCTTCTGCGCCATCGGCGCCGCGGTTCCGACGAGCCTGCCGCCGGCGTTGTTCGCGGCCGGGACGGCCTGCTTGACCGCCTTGCCGCCGGCCTGGACCGCCTGGCCACCGGCGTCACCCGCGAGCCCGGAGACCTTCTGGGTCGCGCTGTCGACGGTGGTGCCGACCTGCGCGTTGTCCAGCGCGGTCAGCCCGGCGAGGTTCGGGGTGGCCGGCAGATCGGTCGTCGCCGCGCTGGCGGAGCCGGCCGCACCGACCACGGGCGCCGCTCCCGCTGCGATCAGCAGCGCGGCACGGGCGATCCGGCGGGTCAGGGGGAGGGACATGATGCTCCTTAGACGGGAGAGAACGGTGAAGTGCCCGGCTCTGTCCGGCAGTTGATCATTCCGGGCTCGGACGCAGTGACTACCGCTCGAAGCCCGCGAAGGTTGCGGTGCGCCCATGTAAAGAGTTGGCAATGCGTCGCATTATCGGCTGGGGATGAAATCGGGCAAACGGCATCTCGCCGGAAAGCCTGCCGAATCCCTGCAGCCCTTTGTTCTCAAGGATTTCGGGGTCTGCAGGGGGACGCGTGAAAAAGGCGGCGCGCCTCGTCGACGAGGCGCGCCGCGCACAACTCGGAGGGGTGAGAACCCGTACTGCTGCCCGATCTACTCGCCGGTGACGATACGGACTTCGGCGGCCGCCGCCTTGGCGTCCGACCCACCCGCCGTACGCCACTCGTTCGCGAAGCCTCCGCGCGACCACTCACGGCCGTCGAAGGAGACGCGGGCGATGTGCAGCGCCGACGAGTTCGCCACGGCCCAGTGCGCCAGCTCCCAGCCGCGCTGGCGGACGGTGCCCGAGGCGGTGGACTTCCGGGGCACCGGGACCGTCACCGCGTTGCCGGCCGACTTCGCGGTCACGGTGGAGGAGGCCGAGGGCCGGTGGGCGCCCACCTCCGCACCGGCCGTCTGGAGCACATCGCGCCCGAAGTCCCTTACCAGCGCGGCCCGTACCGCGTCCGGGCCTCCGGCCGCCGTCGGCGCCGGGCGTCCCTGGCAGGTGAGCGTGGCGGGCGACCTGCCGGTGAGCGCGTCGGCGAGCAGCCTGGCGTCCGGCTCGTGCTTCGCGTACGCCTCCGGATAGCCGCTGCGCTGCACACGCTGCGCGGCGACGGTCAGCGGCAGCTGCTTGTAGTCGGGCACCTTGGCCAGGTGCTGGTAGAAGACGCCCGCCGCGTACGTCGGGTCCATGATCTGGTCCCGGCTGCCCCAGCCCTGTGATGGGCGCTGCTGGAACAGGCCGAGCGAGTCCCGGTCGCCGTGCTCGATGTTGCGCAGGCCCGACTCCTGGAGCGCGGTCGCGAGCGCGATGGTCACCGCCCGCTCGGGCAGGCCGCGAGTGGTGCCGACGGCGGAGATCGTCGCCGCGTTGACCGCCTGCTCCGGGGTGAAGTCGTACGACGTCCCGTCGGTCTCGCCCGAGACGACCGTGCATCTGGGCGCGGCGGAGCCGGTGAGGTACTGGACGACGAGATAGCCCGCGACGGCGAGCAGGGCCACGAAAGCCGCCCCGAAACGGAGAAGGCGGCCGCGACGTTTGAGGTTGGGGGACGGCTCTGGCACGCGTACAAGGTACTGGAGGCGCCTCGGGACGCCGCCCGAGGTTGTGGACTACTCGTGGGGCAGCGGGCGCGGTCCGGCGCGCTAGGGTCGACATCATGGCCGATACCCCTCTTGACCTCACGCTGGACGCCGCGCGGCTGACCGCGCAGCTCGTCGACTTCCCCTCCGAGAGCGGCGGTGAGAAGCCCCTCGCGGACGCGATCGAAAGCGCACTGCACGCCCTGCCGCACCTGGCGGTCGAGCGGTACGGCAACAACGTCGTGGCGCGGACGGGCCTGGGGCGGCCGGAGCGCGTCATCCTGGCGGGACACATCGACACGGTCCCGATCGCGGACAACGTGCCCTCCCGCCTGGACGCGGACGGCGTGCTGTGGGGGTGCGGCACCTGCGACATGAAGTCGGGCGTCGCCGTTCAGCTCCGTATCGCGGCGACGGTCCCGGAGCCCAACCGCGACCTCACGTTCGTCTTCTACGACAACGAAGAGGTCGACGCCCACCTGAACGGTCTGGGACATGTGGCCAAGGCCCATCCCGACTGGCTGGAGGGCGACTTCGCGGTGCTGCTGGAGCCCTCCGACGGCCAGGTCGAGGGCGGCTGCCAGGGCACGCTGCGGGTGCTGCTGAAGACGAGGGGCGAGCGGGCGCACTCGGCGCGCAGCTGGATGGGCGCGAACGCGATCCACGCGGCGGCCCCGATCCTGGCCCGCCTGGCCGCGTACGAGCCGCGGTACCCGGTGATCGACGGCCTGGAGTACCGGGAGGGACTGAACGCGGTCGGCGTCTCGGGCGGGGTGGCGGGGAACGTGATCCCCGACGAGTGCGTGGTCACGGTCAACTTCCGTTACGCCCCGGACCGCACCGAGGAGGAGGCGGTCGCCCACGTCCGCGAGGTCTTCGCGGACTGCGGGATCGACGAGTTCGTCGTGGTCGACCACAGCGGCGGGGCGCTGCCCGGCCTCTCGCACCCGGCTGCCGCGGCGTTCATCGAAGCCGTGGGCGGCACCCCGCAGCCCAAGTACGGCTGGACGGACGTCTCCCGTTTCAGCGCGCTCGGCGTCCCGGCCGTCAACTACGGCCCGGGCAACCCGCACTTGGCGCACAAGCGGGACGAGCGTGTGGAGACGGCGAAGATCCTCGCCGGCGAGGAGCGCCTGAGGGCCTGGCTGACGTCCTGACCTGCTGCGAATGTGGGGACCGCGGCCCATGGCGGACATGCACACGTCCCCCGTCCTTAACCAGCGTGGATCTACGCTGGGGAGGAACCACCCCCGAGCGGAGGGAGCGCACATGCCTACTGGCAACCCCGAGGGGAAGAAGGTGCCGCCGGACGAGCAGCGGCTCGGTCCGGTGCTGCGCCGGCGGGACCAGGTGAAGACGAGTACCACGGACCAGCGGCTGTTGGACGAGCGCGCTCCCACCGACTGGGTGCACACCGACCCCTGGCGGGTCCTCCGGATCCAGTCGGAGTTCGTCGAGGGCTTCGGCACCCTGGCCGAACTCCCGCCCGCGATCAGCGTGTTCGGCTCGGCCCGGACCCCGGTGGACTCGGCCGAGTACGAGGCCGGAGTCCGGCTCGGGCGGGAACTGGTGCGGGCGGGCTGGGCGGTGATCACCGGCGGTGGCCCGGGCGCGATGGAGGCGGCGAACAAGGGCGCCTGCGAGGCGAAGGGCGTCTCGGTCGGCCTCGGCATCGAGCTGCCCTTCGAGCAGGGGCTGAACCCGTACGTCGACATCGGCCTGAACTTCCGCTACTTCTTCGTGCGCAAGATGATGTTCGTCAAGTACGCGCAGGGATTCGTGGTGCTGCCGGGCGGCCTCGGCACATTGGACGAGTTCTTCGAGGCCCTGACCCTGGTCCAGACCCAGAAGGTGACCCGCTTCCCGATCGTCCTCTACGGCAAGGCGTACTGGGGCGGTCTGGTGGACTGGCTGACGAACACCCTGGTGGCCCAGGGCAAGGCCTCGCAGAAGGACCTGCTCCTGTTCCACCTGACGGACGACGTGGACGAGGCCGTCGAGCTGGTCTCCAAGGAGGCGGGCCGCTAGGTCCCGGTGGACGCCGGGGCCGGGGGGAGCCCCGCGACGGGCGGGCCGGCGGGACCGGGACCCCGGCACCCGGCGGGGCTACGCCAGACCGCGGCGGGCGACCGCCGGCGGGCGATGGCCCGCGATCGACGCCACCATGTCCAGGACCTCGCGCGTCTCCGCCACCTCGTGCACCCGGTACACCTGTGCTCCCAGCCACGCCGACACGGCCGTCGTCGCCAGGGTCCCCAGCACCCGTTCCTTCACCGGCCTGTCCAGCGTCTCGCCCACGAAGTCCTTGTTGGACAGCGACACCAGCACCGGCCATCCCGTCGCGACCATCTCGTCCAGCCGCCGCGTCGCCTCCAGGCTGTGCCGCGTGTTCTTCCCGAAGTCATGGCCCGGGTCGATCAGGACCGACTCGCGTGGCACCCCGAGCGCCACCGCCCGCTCCGCCAGCCCCAGGGTCACCTTCAGGATGTCCGCCATCACGTCGTCGTACGTCACCCGGTGCGGACGCGTCCGCGGCTGCGCACCTCCGGCGTGGGTGCACACCAGCCCCACCCGGTACCGTGCCGCGACCTCCGCGAGCCGTGGATCGACCCCGCCCCACGCGTCGTTCAGCAGATCCGCGCCCGCCTCGCACACCGCCTCGCCGACCTCGTGGCGCCAGGTGTCCACGCTGATCACCAGATCCGGGAAGCGCCGCCGTACCTCGGCGACGAAACCGACCGTCCGCCGCGCCTCCTCCTCGGCCGTGACCTCTTCTCCCGGTCCGGCCTTGACCCCGCCGATGTCGACGATCGCGGCGCCCTGGGCGACCGCCTGCTCCACACGCGCCAGGGCGGGCTCGTCGTGGAACGTGGCCCCCTGGTCGTAGAAGGAGTCGGGGGTCCGGTTCACGATCGCCATGATCACCGGCTCGTGTGCGCCGAATTCCCGCCTGCCCAGCCTGAGCATCTCCTGTGACCTCTCCCAGTACGTCCCGTTCCTCGGCCGCCTGCGACCTTAATCGTCAGCCTGGCATGGCACGATCTGACCGAGACACAATCGACATCGGCACTTCGCGCCGGCGCACCGCGCGCCGGCACCGAGCGTGGGGACCTCACTGATGCTCATGTTCCTGTTCCTGGTCGTCGCGCTCGCCGTCGTGGTGGCCGCGGTGACACTGGCCGTGGTGGGCGGCGGCGAGGGCGCACCCCTGCCGGAGGCGGCGCCCGAGCGGTTCGAGGACCCGCTGCCGCCGGACCGCCCGGTCGGCCGCGCGGACGTGGAGGCCCTGCGTTTTCCGCTCGCCCTGCGTGGCTACCGCATGGCGGACGTGGACGACGCGCTCGGCCGCCTCGGCGCCGAGATCGCCGAACGGGACGCCCGCATCGCCGACCTGGAGTCCGCGCTCGCCAGTGCCCGCGCGTCCAGAGCCGCCACCGAGGAGCGGGGCGAGGGGGACCACCGATGAGCGGCGCCGCCGTGGCCGGGCCGGACGGTGTGCTGCGCTGCCCGTGGGCCCTGTCCGCCGAGGACTACGTGGCGTACCACGACGAGGAGTGGGGCCGCCCGGTCCACGGGGACGACGCGCTGTACGAGCGGCTGTGCCTCGAGGCCTTCCAGTCCGGTCTGTCGTGGATCACGATCCTGCGCCGCCGCGAAGGTTTCCGGTCAGCCTTCGCCGACTTCCGGATCGCCAAGGTGGCCTCCTTCACGGAAGCCGACCAGGAGCGTCTGCTCGCCGACTCCGGCATCATCCGCAATCGCGCCAAGATCGAGGCGACGCTCGCCAACGCGCGCGTGCTGGCCGACTGGGCGCCGGGCGAGCTGGACGAAATGATCTGGTCGTACGCGCCCGACGGGGCCTCGCGCCCGGCGCCGAAGTCCCTCGGCGACGTGCCCGCCGTCACCGCCGAGTCGACGGCCCTGTCCAAGGCCCTCAAGAAGCGCGGCATACGGTTCGTCGGCCCGACGACGGCGTACGCGCTGATGCAGGCGTGCGGGCTGGTGGACGACCACCTGGCCGACTGCGCCGCCCGGAGCACCTGACCCGGGCGGCACGAAGCCGCCTCAGTGGCCCACGTACTTCGGCTTCTCCTTGTTGACGAACGCCTGCACCGCGATGCCGTGGTCGTGTGAGGCACCCGCGCGGCCCTGCAGTTCGTCCTCCTTCTCGAGGGCCTCGTCGAGGGAGTGGGAGAGCCCGTAGGCGATGGACTCCTTCAGCGCGGCGTACGCGAGCGTCGGGCCCTCGGCCAGCGACCGGGCCACCTTCTCCGCCTCCGCACGCAGCTCGGAGGCGGGGACCAGACGGTTCGCGATTCCCCACTCGTAGGCCTGCTGGGCGCTGATGCTCCGCGGGAAGAGCAGCAGGTCGGCGGCGCGGGAAGGACCGACGACGCGCGGCAGCGTCCAGGAGGTCCCGGAGTCGGCGGTGAGCGCCACCCCGGCGAACGACGTGTTGAAGGCCGCCGTGTCCGCGACGATCCGGTAGTCCGCGGCGAGCGCGAATCCGAAGCCGGCTCCGGCCGCGACCCCGTTCACGCCGGCGACCACCGGCTTCGCCGCTCCGGTCAGCGCCCGGACGATGGGGTTGTAGTGCTCCCGTACGGTGCTCATCACCGCGGTGCCGGAGCCCGCGTCCTGGGCCTGGAGCAGGCCGATGTGCTCCTTGAGGTCTTGCCCCACGCAGAACGCCCGGTCCCCGGCGGCGGTCAGCAGGATCGCCCGTACGGCCTCGTCGGCCGCCGCCTCTTGAGCCGCGTCCCGCAGGGCGGCCTTGGTCGCGATGTTCAGCGCGTTCATCGCCTCCGGACGGTTCAGCGTGATCGTCGCGAGTCCGTCGCTCACTTCGTAGAGCACGGTGTCGGCCATGGTGGTCCCCTCTGGTGTCACGGCTCCGTCGTACCGGTCGGTACGTCCTGCGTCGAAGACAGCATGGCGGAGATCACCGCCAGGGAAACGAGGCGCACGTGTGACCTGCGTCAAAGAATTGCCCGCCAGGTCCGGACGGTGGGTGTCCGTGCAAGAGCGCAGTATCACAGTCACATCGCCGAATTGAGTGGTTTTGCTCGCGCGTGTTGCCCAAGCGATGCCGACTCATGTTGGTCATCGGGTCCTGAGATGCGGGATAATGGCTTGGAAGCAATGTGTTCGATGCCGGTGTCGCGTGTCCCGTGTAGGACCGTGTGCCCTTCAAGGGCCGTCGGCTGACGTGAGCTGGTTTCAGGAAGGGGAACGAGCATGGCGGCCATGAAGCCGCGGACGGGCGACGGCCCGCTCGAGGTGACCAAGGAGGGGCGGGGCATCGTCATGCGCGTTCCGCTCGAAGGCGGCGGTCGGCTCGTCGTCGAGCTGACCCCTGACGAGGCCGACGCGCTTGGCGACGCCCTCAAGAAGGTCGTCGGCTGACGCGCAAGCGACCCCAGTTCTCGGTAGCCCCGGCATCGTACGCGGTGCCGGGGTCGCTGTTTTGCAGGGGTGGGGCATCGCGTTGCCACGGGCCGGAATGCCTGCCCGGGGGAGCGGAGTCCTCACCCTTTTGCGGTGCGCGGCCTCAGCGCTTGACCCCGCACAGCAGCCCGTCGCCCACCGGAAGCAGCGAGGGCATCAGGTCCGGGCTCTCGCGCACCGCCCGCAGCAGTTCCCGCAGGCGCAGCACCTCGGTGGGCTGCGGCCCGGAGTCCACCGTGCGGCCGTTGGCGAAGACACCCTCGAAGACGACCAGCCCGCCGGGGCGTAGCAGGCGCAACGATTCAGCGAGGTAGTCGAGGACCTCGAGCCGGTCGCCGTCGCAGAAGACGAGGTCGTAGCCCGCGTCCGCGAGCCGGGGCAGCACGTCCAGGGCCCGGCCGGGGATGAACCGGGCGCGGTTGCTCGCGAAGCCGCAGGCCCTGAAGGCCTGGCGGGCGAACTGCTGGTGCTCCGGTTCCGGGTCCACGGTGGTCAGCACCCCGTCCGGCCGCATGCCGTGCAGCAGATGGATCCCGGAGACGCCGCATCCGGTCCCGATCTCCGCCACCGCCTTGGCGTCCACGGTGGCGGCGAGCATCCGCAGCGCGGCGCCCGCGCCGGGAGACACCGAGCGCAACCCCGCTTCACGGGCTCGGTCGCGGGCCCAGTGCAGTGCGTCGTCCTCGGCGACATAGGCGTCGGCGAACGCCCAGTTCGTCTGCCGGTTGCCGGTAATGACCCTCTCCTGTCCCCGTGATTGCCTGGGCGTGACTGTATCCGTTGGCCCCGGGAACCCGCAGATGGGACCGGGCGTTTAGGAGAGTGGAAAGAGAAGCGGGGGAACGACGGGGGGAACGGATGGACCCGGACGCCGAGCAAGTGATGACGCAGCCACATCACCTCACATCAAATTCACGTAAAACCGCTTATCCGGAGCTAACGGGCGGGGTGGCTATGGTAGGGGCTCCACTGGACACCACCAGAGCCGACAGGGGAGGTGCGGCTGCGCCTGTGGATCGGGGAGGAGTGCTACGGCGCCTTCTCAGGTCGTCCGGCGAGCCGAAATCCGTGACCGAGATCGCTGACACCCACCACGCTGCCAACACCGCGCAGACCGCGACGTTCGCCACCGACGCGGACGCGCAGGCGTGGGCTCCGCCCACCTGGGAGGAGATCGTCAGCACTCACAGCGGCCGGGTCTACCGGTTGGCGTACCGCCTGACCGGAAACCAGCACGACGCCGAGGACCTGACCCAGGAAGTCTTCGTCCGGGTCTTCCGTTCCCTGTCGACGTACACCCCTGGCACCTTCGAGGGCTGGCTGCACCGCATCACCACGAACCTCTTCCTGGACATGGTCCGCCGCAAGCAGCGCATTCGTTTCGACGCGCTGGGCGAGGACGCGGCCGAGCGGCTCGCCAGCCGCGAGCCGACCCCGCAGCAGGTCCTCCACGACGCGCACTTCGACGCGGACGTCCAGCAGGCCCTGGACACGCTCGCGCCCGAGTTCCGCGCGGCAGTCGTCCTGTGCGACATCGAAGGACTGTCGTACGAGGAGATCGCCGCCACCCTGGGCGTCAAGCTCGGCACGGTGCGGTCCCGGATCCACCGCGGCCGCTCGCAGCTGCGCAAGGCCCTGGCGCACCGCTCGCCCGAGGCCCGCGCCGAGCGCCGGTCCTTTGTGGCCCGCGTGCCCGCGTTGGGGGGAGGGGGCGCGACCGCGTGAGTGGAACCCGTCGTCCCACACCGGCAGAGCAGCATCTGGGAGACCGTCTCTCCGCCCTCGTGGACGGAGAGCTCGGTCATGACACGCGTGAGCGCGTACTGGCCCATCTGGCCACATGCCCTAAATGCAAGGCCGAGGCCGACGCACAGCGCCGGCTGAAGAACGTCTTCGCGGAGGCGGCCCCGCCGCCGCCCTCCGAGAGCTTCCTGGCACGG
This sequence comes from Streptomyces sp. NPDC001156, assembly GCF_053598275.1. Lineage (NCBI taxonomy): Bacteria > Bacillati > Actinomycetota > Actinomycetes > Kitasatosporales > Streptomycetaceae > Streptomyces > Streptomyces sp. NPDC001156. Next base: position 64,984 of record NZ_JBSFJX010000010.1, read on the forward strand.
CTCCAGGGTCTGCCCGCGGGAGGCGACTCCGACGGCAACGGGACATCGCTGGGCGGGGGTGGCTTCGGCGCGGGGCTCCCGTCGTCCACCGGGCTGCCCTCCGGCCCCGGTGTGTTCGGAGTGCCCGGAGAATCCTTCCGGTATGTGCCCACCGGGCCGCACGCCACCGCGCTGGCGCCCTCCGAGGACCGGGCCCTTTCCGAGGACCGCGGCTTCCGGATCCATCACGTGGGCCGCCCGGACGCCGAGCGGCCGGCCTCGCGCGGGCTGCGCTTCGCCTTCGCCGCGGCGGGTGCCGTGTCGCTGGCCGCGATCGCGCTCGGCGGGGTGTGGACGGGTGCCGCCACCGACGCGAGCGTCGATGCCCGCGGTGGTTCGGGTGCCGGGAGCAATGTGACCCCGACGCGCTCGCCCGGTACGGGCGGGACGACAGGGCCCGAGGCTCAGCGCCGGCGTTCCGTCGGACCGCTGCTCGGTCAGCGAGCGTTCAACCTGGCACCTCGTGCGTCCACCCAGGTCACGGCCCCGCTGCTGCCCGGAATCGCCGCTCCAGGCGTCCAGGACACCTCGGAGATGCGTGCCCTGACCGCTCCGGTGCTCGCCGGAGCCGCCGCGATGTCTCCGCTCATACGCCCGCTCACCGACACCGCGCCGGTCACGCTGACCTCCTGGTCGGCCGCGGCCTCGGGGATCACGGCTCCCGGAGCGCCGACCGCGCCGGTGCCGGCCGCGTCTGCCACCGCATCTCCCACACCCTCCTCACACACCGCCCGCTGAACCGGCGTCTGCGCGACGGCCGGGGAACCTGGTTGAATCCAGGGCGGGCCGCGCACGCGGAGCTTTCCGGGGCGCGGAGCCGACCATCCAGCGGCGACCGCCGGCGCCGCCGTGCGCCGGGTGTGGGGGGAGCATGAACGAGGGCAGGGCGGTCCCTCCGGGGGAATCCGAGGCGCGGACGTCCGGGGTGCGCGACGGTGCCGGGGTGGGCGCGGACCCGGACGCGTACGGACGCGAACCGTGTGATGCGGTGCCTGCCGAGACGTCGGTCCGCCCGCAGGACCCTGCTGCCGACGGCGAGACGCCGGCTGGTGCCGCGAGCGGCGGTCGCGAGCCGATCGACGTCCCCGAGGCACGCCCGCGAGGCATGGCCAACGCCGAGGGGGACTTCGAGCTGGCACGCCCTGCCGCGGTACGACCCGCGACCGGGACGCCGTCCGCGCCCACCGCGACCGGGTCCGCTGTGCCGCCCGCTGAGCCCGGTTCCGCGGCGTCCGGAGGTGGCGCTCCTGGGGGTTCTGCGGAAGAGGCCGGGGCTCCAGTGGTTCACCCGCTCCCGGACCTCGCGGACCGCCCCAGGCCCCTGGACGACCCTGACGCCTACGGCACCCCGCCCTACGGCGAACCGGGCCCTTGGGCCCCCGCCCCGCCGGTCCAGCACCCGATGGCGACGCCTGCGCACGGCACGGCGCCTGCGCACGGCACGGCGTCCCCGCACGGCACGGCGTCCGCGCCGATCCCGGCACAGGCCGGACCGATGCCCCCGGCGCCCGCAGCCCTGGGCGCACCGATGCCCGCACCGGCCGTGTCCCACGCAGAGGCGGCCGCGGCCCCGCCCCCGCCGGTATCCGGTGCCGCGGGGCCGTCGGCCTCTGCTCCTGCGCCGTACACCGCGGCCCCCTGGCAGAACTACGACCCCTGGGCTCCCCGGGCCCCCTTCCAGCAGAACGGCGCCCACCCGGTCGGCCCGGAGCAGAAGCGCGCCCGTGCCCGGAAGACGCTGGTGCTGGGGGCCGTGCTGCTGGCGCTCGTGGCCGGCGGTGCCGGAGGAGTCATCGGTGCGGCGTTGGAGCGCGACGGCGGAGTCGGGGACGTCCGGCTGCCGCAGGCGGGGAAGGAGCCCAAGGGCCGCGCCCCGGAGAGCGTCGCCGGGATCGCCGCCCGGGCGCTGCCCAGCGTCGTGACCCTGCATGTGAAGGGAGCGGACGCCGCGGGCACCGGCACCGGCTTCGTCCTCGACGGGCGCGGGCACATCCTCACCAACAACCACGTGGTCGAACCGGCCGGATCCCGCGGCGAGATAAGCGTGACGTTCAACGGAGGCGAGACGGCCGCCGCCACCGTTGTCGGCCGGGACACGGGGTACGACCTCGCCGTCGTCAAGGTGAACGATGTGCACGGCCTCAGGCCCATCCCTCTCGGCAACTCCGACAACGTCGAGGTCGGCGACCCGGTCGTCGCCATCGGAGCGCCCTTCGACCTCGCCGGCACCGTCACGTCCGGGATCATCAGCGCCAAGGAACGCCCCATCACGGCCGGCGGCGAGAAGGGCGACGGCAGCGATGTGTCGTACGTCGACGCCCTGCAGACCGACGCCCCGATCAACCCCGGCAACTCCGGCGGCCCCCTCCTCGACGTCAAGGGCCGCGTCGTCGGCATCAACTCCGCCATCAGGTCGGCCGACAGCAGCTCGGACGGGGACGGCCAGGCGGGCTCGATAGGCCTCGGCTTCGCGATCCCCGTCAATCAGGCCAAGCGCGTCGTCGAAGAGCTGATCAACACCGGCAAGGCCACGCACCCGGTCATCGGGGTCACGCTCGACATGGGCTATATCGGGGACGGCGCCCGCGTCGGCACCAAGAGCGCGGGCGGCGGTCCAGCGGTCACCGCGGGCGGCCCCGGGGAGAAGGCGGGCATCAAGTCCGGCGACGTCATCACCGAAGTCGACGGCGTACGGGTGCACTCCGGTGAGGAACTCATCGTCAGGACGCGCGCCCACCGTCCGGGCGACCGGCTCGAGCTCACCGTCGTCCGGGACGGCAGCCGGCGGAAGCTCACGCTCCGCCTCGGTTCGGCGGACGGCAACTGACACAAACCCCACCGGTATGGGTCCGAAACCTGAACCACAAGGCAAACAACCCGGAAAACCCGACGTGTGCATGTGGCGGGGAGGCCGGTCCAGTACCGGTTCGACGGAAACGCCGGGTACGGTGGATCCGGCCCGGACCACGGAAGACCGCACAGACCACCGAGGGCCGAGGACCGAGGACATCGCAAGGAGCTTCGTGTGTTCAATGACATAGGACCGCTCGAGCTGGTCACGATCGTTGTCCTCGCCGTGCTCGTCTTCGGTCCGGACAAGCTCCCGAAAATGATCCAGGACGTCACCCGCACCATCCGCAAGATCCGGGAGTTCTCGGAGAGCGCCAAGCAGGACATCAGGAGCGAACTGGGCCCGGAGTTCAAGGACTTCGAGTTCGAGGACCTCAACCCCAAGACGTTCATCCGCAAGCAGCTGGACAACGACGACCTGGGGCTCAAGGAGATCCGCAACGGCTTCGACCTGAAGAAGGAAATGGCCGAGATCACGGACTCGGTGCACGGCCGCGAGACCGAGTCCCCGTCGTCCTCGTCCCCTCCTTCCGGCCCCGTCGACATGACGAAGAGGCCCGAGAAGACCGAACCCGGCGAGCGTCCGCCCTTCGACGCGGACGCGACCTGAGCCGTCCGCGTACGCAGGCCCTGCGTACCCGTCACGTGGCGAGGTGACGCAGGCCACACACTCGTCGGCGTGCGCGCGGCCATATCGCGACGCCCACAGGGCCGTACACGCGGGCGTTCCCCTGCTGTCCCGAGAGCTGTGGCTATGCTGCCCAGTTGTTGTGCGGACCGGTTTCGGAGCGAGGACGCCCGTGGGGGGCGGGCCGCTCGGGTCCGACGAGAGCGAGGAGGCGTCCGGGCAGATGGAGACGACAAGTCGGGTGGGCGTACAGGCGCCGGCCGCGGAGGGCGGACAACAGCTTCCCTTCGCCCGGGGCACGGTCGACGGCTATCTCCAGGCGTCCTTCCCGTGGTACGGCCTCGATGAGGCGTTCACGGGTCCGCGCTGGCTGATGCACGTGGGCACGGCGGCTGACGGAGCCGTGGAGCACGGATCGATCGGGAACGGCGAAGAGCCCTCCGTGCGCAGCGAGGCCACCGAGGACAAGGAGCGGTTCGCGGTCGTGGTGACCGTGGCCGCCAACCCCGTTCGGCGCAGCCCGGACGGCACCGGCCTGCTGGAGGCGACTTCGGTCTCCTCGGCGGCCTGGCTCGCGGGCGTGGGGCTGCTCTCGTTCACCTGGCCGGGCCAGATGGACCACACCCTGCGGGACGACTGGCTGGACCAGCAGACCGAGACGGCCTGGGTACTCGCGGACGACCTGTCCGGCCCCGCCTGGTCGACCCTGTCGCTGCCCGTGGACGGCGTTCCGACACCCTTCCACTACCGCGAGTCCGAGTTCGGCTGGGTGCTGGCCGGCTCCACGCAGACGGGCGTGCACGTGGGGGCGTACGGCAGAGGGATGAGCGCGTACGGCCTGGGCTTCGCCGTGGTCAGGGACTTCGCGGCCTACGCCTAGCCGGGTACGCCGATGGGGGCGCCGTCCCACCCGGACGGCGCCCCCATCGGCGTACACAGCTCGCGGAACGCCTCTGTCGGCGCAGGCGGGCCTAGAACTTGTTCTTCGGCGTGATCCCCAGCGCCAGCCCCGCGAGGCCGCGCTGACGCCCGCCCAGCTTGCCCGCGATGGCACGCAGGGCCGAGCCCGCCGGGGAGTCCGGGTCGGTCAGGACCACCGGCTTGCCCTCGTCGCCCCCCTCGCGGAGCCGGACGTCGATGGGGATGGAGCCGAGGACCGGGACCGTGGCGCCGGTCGTGCGGGTGAGGCCGTCGGCGACCTGCTGGCCGCCGCCCGTGCCGAACACGTCCACCATCTCGCCGCAGTGCGGGCAGGGCAGGCCGGACATGTTCTCGACCACGCCGACGATCTTCTGGTGGGTCTGGACGGCGATGGAGCCGGCCCGTTCCGCCACCTCCGCGGCCGCCTGCTGCGGAGTGGTGACCACCAGGATCTCCGCGTTGGGGACCAACTGAGCCACCGAGATCGCGATGTCGCCCGTGCCCGGCGGGAGGTCAAGCAGCAGTACGTCCAGATCCCCCCAGAACACGTCCGCGAGGAACTGCTGGAGCGCGCGGTGCAGCATCGGGCCGCGCCAGACGACCGGCGCGTTGCCGGGGGTGAACATGCCGATCGAAATGACCTTCACGCCGTTCGCCTGCGGCGGCATGATCATGTTCTCGACCTGGGTCGGACGGCCGTCGGCGCCGAGCATGCGCGGCACGCTGTGGCCGTAGATGTCGGCGTCCACGACGCCGACCTTCAGGCCGTCGGCCGCCATCGCCGCCGCCAGGTTCACCGTCACCGAGGACTTGCCGACGCCGCCCTTGCCGGACGCGACCGCGTACACACGGGTGAGCGAGCCCGGCTTGGCGAAGGGGATCTCGCGCTCGGCCTGGCCGCCGCGCAGTGCGGTCGCCAGTTCGCGGCGCTGCTCGTCGCTCATCACGTCGAGCGTGACGTCCACCCGGGTGACGCCCTCGACACGGGAGACCGCCTCCGTGACGCGCTGGGTGATGGTGTCGCGCATGGGGCAGCCGGAAACCGTCAGGTAGACGGTGACCGCGACCGCTCCGTCCGCGCCGATCTCCACCGATTTGACCATCCCCAGTTCGGTGATGGGTCGCTGGATCTCGGGGTCGTTCACCGTCGCCAGTGCCTGGCGCACCGCGTCTTCCGTAGCCATAACCACGATGGTACGGCGCCCGGTGGGGCCCCGGTACGCCGCGTCAGCGGTCGTCTACGTCACGTCCGCCCGCCCGGTCCGCCGGGAATACGGCATGCCCGTCGGGACGCCGGTGCCCGTCCAGTTCCTTCGCGAGGTCCTGGAGCTCGGAGCGGATCCAGTCCCGGGTGGCCACTTCGCCGAGGCCGGTGCGCAGCGCGGCGACCTCCCGGGTCAGGTACTCGGTGTCCGCGATCGACCGCTCGTTCTGCTTTCGGTCCTGCTCGAGGTTGACCCGGTCGCGGTCGTCCTGGCGGTTCTGGGCCAGCAGGATGAGCGGGGCCGCGTACGAGGCCTGGAGGGACAGCATCAGGGTCAGGAAGATGAAGGGGTACGGGTCGAAGCGCAGGTAGTGCGGGGCGGTGACGTTCCACACCAGCCAGATGATGATGACCACCGTCATCCAGACGATGAACCGCCCGGTGCCCAGGAAGCGCGCGATCCGTTCCGAGAGGCGTCCGAAGGCCTCCGGGTCCCATTCGGGCAGGACGCGGGTGCGCCGGGGCTGCGGCTGGTCGAGCCGGATGCGGGTGCGGGTCGCGGCGGTCGCGCCGGAGGGCACCTTCTCGCGCTCAGGGACCATGGGCGACCCCCTCGTCGCTCAGGTCGAACTCCGTCTCGCGCCAGTCCTCGGGCAGCATGTGGTCCAGTACGTCGTCCACGGTCACCGAGCCGAGCAGCGAGCCGGACTCGTCGACGACGGGTGCCGCGACCATGTCGTAGGTGGCGAAGAACCCGGCCACCACCGGTAGCGGCGCGTCCGGGGCCAACGGCTGCAGGTCGTTGTCCAGGATCGAGCTGACGAGCGTGTACGGCGGGTCCCGCAGCAGCCGCTGGAAGTGCACGATCCCCAGGTACTTGCCGGTCGGTGTCTCGTCCGGCGGACGGCAGACGTAGACCTGGGCGGCGAGCGCGGGCGACAGATCGCGGTTGCGGACCCGGGCGAGGGCGTCGGCGATGGTCGCGTCCGGCCGCAGCACGATCGGCTCGGTGGTCATCAGACCGCCCGCGGTCTTCTCCTCGTACGCCATCAGACGGCGCATCTCGGCCGCGTCGGCGGGCTGCATCAGGCTCAGCAGCCGTTCCTTCTCGCTCTCCGGCAGCTCGCCGAGCAGATCGGCGGCGTCGTCCGGGTCCATGGCCTCCAGGATGTCCGCGGCGCGCTCCTCCTTCAGCTTGCCGAGGATCTCGACCTGGTCGTCCTCCGGCAGCTGTTCCAGCACATCGGCGAGCCGGTCGTCGTCCAGGGCGGCGGCCACCTCCGCGCGGCGCTTGGCGGAGAGATGGTGCAGGACGTTGGCGAGGTCGGCGGGCCGCAGCTGTTCGAAGGTGGCGAGCAGGCTCTCGGCGCCCTGGCCCTGCTCCTCCAGGGAGAACCCGGTGACGGCGGACCAGTCGACCGTGAGCGTCTCGCCCTTGCTGCGCCGGAACGCCCCGCCCTTCCCCTTGCGCACGAAGACCTTGCCGACCTCCCACTCACGGCGGGCGGGCAGCTGCTGCACGGACAGGTCGAGGACGGTGACCTCCTCGTCGCTCTCGACGAGCGTGACGCGCCGATCCAGCAGCTCGCCGAAGACGAGCCGCTCGGTGGGCCGCTGCTCGAAGCGCCGCACGTTCAGCACGCCGGTGGTGATGACCTGGCCGGACTCGATGCCGGTCACGCGGGTCATGGGCAGGAAGCTACGGCGACGGGTGGTCAGCTCCACGACCAGGCCGAGGAGTCGGGGAGGACGCCCGCCCACGCGCAGCATGACCACGAGGTCGCGCACGCGTCCGACCTGGTCGCCGTTGGGGTCGAAGACCGGGACGCCGGCCAGGTGCGAGACGAAGATGCGAGGGGCGCTTGCCGCCATGCCCGCACCTCCTTTTCCTGCTGTTTTGTCCGCTCGCGTGGGCTTCAGGCTAGCCCGTCCTGGTGCGGTACGCCCTGGCAAGAGGCGCGGACGGACTGGCTCCGGAGGGCCTCACAGGCACCGGTACGCTGCCGTAGCCGATGAGGACCACTGGATGAGAGGCAGCCCCACCTGTGACCGCAATTCCCCACGGCCGTACCCGCAGGGCCGTACTGGTGTGCGCGCTGGTCGTGACAGGGACGGGGCTCGTCGGGTGCAGCAGCGATCCGGACGCCGGGACGAACGGGGTGGGCAAGTTGCCGGCCGACAAGATCCAGAGCCGCACGCGGACGGCGGCCGCAACGGCGTCGGCGGTCAGGCTGTCCGGGACCGTCGTCAGCAGCGGCACCACCTACACGCTGGACATGCAACTGAAGGCCGACGGCGGCATCGGCTCGGTCACCTCGAAGAACGGCACGTTCAAGCTGCTGCGGGTGGGCCGGCACCTGTTCCTGAAGGCCGACGCCAAGTTCTGGAAGCAGCAGGACGGCAAGGAGGGCGGCGGGGGCTCGCAGGCCGCGGCCGACAAGCTCGACGGCAAGTACGTGACGGTGCCGACGGGGGACCCGGCCTACAAGCGTTTCAGCGGCTTCACCGACAAGGACGTGCTGCTGGAGGGGCTTCTGACCCTCCACGGCGCGCTGGCGACCGACGGCCACCACGAGCAGAACGGCATCCGCACGATCCGTATCACCGGGGACAAGGGTTCCGGCGGCACGCTGGACGTCTCCCTGGAGGGAACCCCCTATCCGCTGCGCCTGGTCCGCGCCGGGAACGCGGGGACGCTCACTCTCTCGGACTGGGGGAAGAGCTTCGCCCTGGCGGAGCCGTCGAAGAACGAGACGGTGGATTACGGGAGGCAACTGCCGTCGTCCTGACGGCGGGCGGGGAGCCCGGCCGCGAGGCGGGCTACCGGCGCTTGCGCCGCAGCAGACGGGGCAAGGCCGCCGGGATCGGCCGGCGGGTCGTCGCCGGCGTCGGGACGGGCGGCGCGGCCTGGGAGTCCGAGGGCAGCGCCACGGTCGCGCCCGCCGGTTCCAGACGCAGCACACGGCACTCCCGGCGCCAGCGCTCCGGCATCGCCTCGCCGGCGGGAGCGTTCAGCCGCTTGCCCTTCAGCTCGGCGACCGCGGCCTCCCACTCGGGCGAGCCCTGCGTCAGCTCGACCACCTTCGCGGGCCAGGTGACGATCCGGCCGCCCTTGTCCTTGCTGCGGACCGTGACGAGGGCGTCCCCGCCGTCGGAGAGGCCGGTCAGCGGCTGTTCGCCGGGTCCGTCGCCGACCACGCAGGCGGCGCCCTCGTGCCACACGTGCCACAGCGCCCGCGGGGGGTCCGGCAGCGCTCCCTGGACCCAGATCAGCCCGGACTTCTTCGTGGCCTCCTCGACGAGGGCCCGGTCGAGCAGCTCGCTTGTCATGGGCCCAGCCTAGGACGTGCCATGCCGATCCCGTCCGCACCCGTGGCCCGGACCCGCCGTCACAGCCAGCCGTTCCGCTTCAGTGTGCGGTGGATACCCAGACAGATGGCCACCGTGATGCTCATGATCACCGGGTAGCCGTACTTCCAGTGCAGTTCCGGCATGTGTTTGAAGTTCATGCCGTACACGCCGCAGACCATCGTCGGCACGGCGATGATCGCCGCCCACGCCGTGATCTTGCGCATGTCCTCGTTCTGCGCGACGGACGCCTGCGCCAGGTTGGCCTGGAGGATCGAGTTCAGCAGCTCGTCGAAGCCCACCACCTGCTCGTGGACCCGGGCGAGGTGGTCGGCGACATCGCGGAAGTACTTCTGGATGTCCGGGTCGACCAGTCGCATCGGCCGCTCGCTCAGCAGCAGCATCGGCCGCATGAGCGGTGCCACCGCCCGCTTGAACTCCAGCACCTCGCGCTTGAGTTGGTAGATACGGCCAGCGTCCGTGCCCCGGGGCGTGCCGCCCTTCCTGCCCGGCGAGAACACCTCCGTCTCCACCTCGTCGATGTCGACCTGCATCGCGTCGGCCACGGCGATGTACCCGTCGACGACGTGGTCGGCGATCGCGTGCAGCACGGCCGAGGGGCCCTTGGCGAGCAGCTCGGGGTCGTCCTGCAGCCGGTGCCGCAGCGTCCGCAGCGAGCCCTGGCCGCCGTGCCGGACGGTGATGAAGAAGTCCCGTCCGGTGAAGCACATGACCTCGCCGGTCTCGACGACCTCGCTGTTGGCGGTCAGCTCGTCGTGGTCGACGTAGTGGATGGTCTTGAAGACGGCGAAGAGAGAGTCGTCGTACCGCTCCAGCTTGGGGCGCTGATGCGCCTGTACCGCGTCCTCGACTGCCAGAGGGTGCAGCCCGAACTCGCTTGCGATACCGGAGAATTCGGCTTCGGTCGGCTCGTGCAGGCCGATCCACACGAAGCCTCCGTCGCGCTGCACCCGGCGCATCGCCTCCTGCGGCGACAGCGGGCCGGCCGTGTCGACCCGGAACCCGTCGCGGTAGACGGCGCAGTCGACGACGGCGGACGGCGTCGCGGGGTCGCGAGTGCTGTCGTACGGGGCGGCGTCCTTGCGCAGCGAGGGGCGGGAGGGGCGGACCGCGGCGCGCAGGTCACGGATCATCGACATGGCGGGCTCCTTCGCAACGAGCAGCGATGGCGCCGACGACGGGTGGAACTGCCCGGAATGAGGACGTCCTGGGAGTGCGCATGTTTGGCACGTCCACAAAGCGGGGAGCACCGCACCATCGCGGTGGCGGACTTCGCTGCTGATTCAGATCAGACAGAGCAGAACGAAACGAAGTGCTCTTCCGTGACGCACCGGGAGTCCGGAGCGGGTCCGAGGAGGATCCGCGCGAAATCATGGCGCGCAAGTGAGAGGTGGCGGCCAGCCAGAGCAGCTACATCAATGACCGGAAGAGCGGGTGCTACTGCACGGTCGACTTCGATCCATGACAGCCCCACCTCCTCCAGCCAGTCCCTCGTGAGGGACGATTCATTCCCCGTCGGGGAATCTCACGGTGTCGGGACCCGACCGCGACGCTTCTGCGTGCTGCCCCGAACCACCGGCCAAGAGTATCAGCCGACCGAAGTGTCAAGGCGCTGCTTTGCCCGGTACTGACGAGTTCTATATTCACCGCATGGTTGATGTTCTTCCACTGGTCGAGGCTCGGTTGCGCACAGCGCTGGGCGAACCGGACGCCCGCGCCGCGGTCACCTTCCTGGGTACGGACCGCATCGAGGTGCTGCGTTTCCGGGAGAAGGACATCGTCCGTTACGCCACTCTGGGGATGTCGGCCCAGCCGATGACGGACCCCACGGCGACGCTCGCCGACCCCGTCAAGGGACCCCGCGCCGAGTTGGTCCTCTCGGTCCGCGCCGGTGTCGCCGACACCGACAAGGTGTTGCGTCCGCTCGCCGTGCTCGGTGCGTCCCCGCAGGTCGAGGGCGTGATCGTGGCGCCCGGCGCCTCGCTGGACGTGGGCGAACCCCTGTGGCCCGGCGCACCGTTCACCTCGGTCCTGGTCGCCGAGCCGGGCGGCCTGGTCGAGGACCTCGAACTGGACGAGCCGCTCGACCCGGTGCGGTTCCTGCCGTTGCTGCCCATGACCCCGAACGAGGCCGCCTGGAAGCGGGTGCACGGAGCACCGGCCCTCCAGGAACGCTGGCTGACGAGCGGGACGGACCTGCGGGATCCGTCCCGCAGGTCCGTCCCGCTGGACTGACGCCGAGTGAGCAGGCTCACCGATCCGCGGCCGCCGGAGGTCAGTTGGCGAAGACGGTGACGCCGTCCTCGCTCGCGTGCCGCGTCTCGAGCTCCTCGGCCTCGTGGGTGAGGGCGCTGCGCCGTACGAACACCACGAGCGCGCCCACCACGGCGGTGAGGGCCGCGACCACGAACGGGATGTGGATGTCGCTCCACTCCTCGATCTTCGGCGCCAGGTAGGGAGCGGCCGCCGCGGCAAACCAGCGCACGAAGTTGTAGCCCGCACTGGCCACCGGGCGCGGGGCGTCCGACATGCCGAGGGCCAGCTCGGTGTAGACCGTGTTGTTCACGCCGATGAAGGCACCGGACAGGACCGTGCAGACGATCGCGGCGGTGTGGTCGCCGTAGCCGAGCACGGCCACGTCGATCGCCAGTAGCCCCAGCGAGCCGCCGAGCACCTTCAGCGAACCGAAGCGCGCCTGCATACGGGGCGCCACGATCACCGAGAAGACGGCCAGCAGCAGGCCCCAGGCGAAGAACACCGCGCCCGACTTGTAGGGGGTCATGTCCAGCACGAACGGTGCGAAGGCCGGCACGGTGAAGAACGTGTAGTTGTAGAAGAAGGCGGAGGCGGCCACCGAGGCGAGTCCGCCGTGGCCGAGCGCCTTGATCGGGTCGAGGAGCGAGGGTTTCCGCGCGGGCCGCGGCTGCTCCTTCAGGAACGCCGTGATGCACAGAAAGCCGATCGCCATCAGCGTGGCCGTGCCGAAGAACGGGTAGCGCCAGCTGACGTTACCGAGCAGCGCGCCCAGCAGCGGGCCGCACGCCATGCCGAGGCCGAGCGCCGACTCGTACAGCAGGATCGCCGCGGCGCTGCCTCCGGCCGCCGCGCCGACGATCACGGCGAGCGCCGTGGAGACGGAGAGCGCGTTGCCGAGGCCCCAGCCGGCCCGGAAGCCGACGAGCTGACCGACCGAACCCGAGGTGCCCGCGAGGGCCGCGAAGACCACCACGAAGGCGAGGCCGAGCAGCAGTGTCCTGCGGCCGCCGATGCGGCTGACGAAGCCGGTGACCAGCATGGCGACGGCGGTGATCAGGAAGTACGAGGTGAAGAGGAGGGAGACCTGGCTGGGCGTGGCCTGCAGGCCCTTGGCGATGGACGGCAGGATCGGGTCCACGAGCCCGATGCCCATGAACGCGACGACGGACGCACCGGCTGTGGCCCACACGGACTTGGGCTGGCGCGGATGCCGCCGGCTCCCGCGTCGAACGGATCCGTCCCGGCCGCCTCGGCCGGTCCTCCTGTACGGGTGCTCATGCGTGTCCTCGCACCCTCCCTGGATTGGTTGGCGTATACATACATTATGTTAGGCGAGCTAATTAATGCCAGCCGCATCTAGTTTCGGTCGATCAGGCGTGCGTGCGAGCTACACGCCGGACGGGTGATCGTCCTTGACGCGGCGCTGGACGGGGAGGACCGTGGGGGCCTATGAGGGGCGAACCCAGTTGCCCGAAGTGTGGTGGCCGGGTCAGGGCTCCCGGACTCTTTGCCGACTCGTGGCAGTGCGACGTGCACGGCAGCGTGCATCCCCTGCAGCCCGTGATCCCGCCCAGCGTCGAGGCCCTCGGCGTCGTGGTGCACCGGGCAAAGGTGCCGGTGTGGATGCCGTGGCCGCCGCCGGTCGGATGGCTGTTCACCGGCGTGGCCTGCGCGGGCGACGACCGCAGCGGGGGCCGTGCCACGGCCGTGGCCTGTTCGGGCCCGGGACCGCTCGGCGGTATGGGCGAGCTGATCCTCGTCGCCGAGGAGCTGGGGGTCGGCCTGGGTGCGCGGTACGCGGGCATCGACGGCCCGGACCCCGGCCCGTATCTGAACGTCGAGAAGCCGCCCCAGGCCAAGGTGCTGGCGGCCGGCCGCCCCACCCCGCTGTGGCATGTCACTGGCACCCCCGACGATCGCGCGGTCTTCGCGGGCGAGGCGCGGGGACTGTGGCTGTGGGCGGTCGTCTGGCCCGAGCAGACGGGCATGCTGCTGTACGACGAACTGGTACTGACCGACCTCAGGGACGCGGGGGCCGAAGTCGACCTGCTCCCCTGCGGGGCGTTGTCACCGCGCCTGCTGCAGCCATGACGCGGGGGAGCCCGCGGGCGTAGGGGGCGCATCCCGGCTGCGAGTATGACGAACTGAGGGATCCCGTTATTCTTGAGCGTCCCCCCCGTCGTCGCTTGGAGTCCGCGTCGTGCGCATCGATCTGCACACCCACTCCACCGCCTCCGACGGTACGGACACCCCGGCGGAGCTGGTGCTGGCCGCCGCTGCCGCCGGACTGGACGTGATCGCCCTGACCGACCACGACTCCACCCGCGGCCACGCGGAGGCGATCCGCGCACTGCCCGAGGGGCTGACCCTGGTTCCCGGCGCCGAGCTCTCCTGCCGGTGGCACGGCATCAGCATGCACATGCTTGCCTACCTGTTCGACCCCGAGGAGTCCGACCTGCTCGCCGAGCGGGAGCTGGTCCGGGACGACCGGGTGCCGCGGGCGCACGCCATGATCGACAAGCTCCGCGAGCTGGGCGTGCCGATCACCTGGGAGCAGGTGGCCCGCATCGCCGGCGACGGCTCGGTCGGACGCCCGCACATCGCCACCGTCCTGGTTGAGCTCGGCGTCGTGGGCAGCGTCTCGGACGCGTTCACGCCCGAGTGGCTGGCGGACGGCGGGCGCGCCTACGTCGAGAAGCACGCGACCGATCCGTTCGAGGCGATCAGGCTGGTCAAGGCCGCGGGCGGAGTGACCGTCTTCGCGCACCCGGCCGCCTCTCAGCGCGGGCGGACCGTGCCGGAGTCCGTCATCGCGGACCTCGCCGCCGCGGGGCTCGACGGCATCGAGGTCGACCACATGGACCACGACCAGGCGACCCGGGCGCGGCTGCGCGGCCTCGCCGGCGAACTGGGGCTGCTCGTCACCGGTGCCTCCGACTACCACGGCAGCCGCAAAACGTGCGTGCTCGGGGAGAACACCACCGGCCCCGACGTGTACGGAGAGATCATCAGGCGCGGCACCGGCGGGTTCCCGGTGCCGGGCACCGGTGGACACCCGAGCGCCTAACGCTGTCGTAGTCCCCGCTGCTCGTTCCCACTGCTCTCGGGCCCGTCATACGCCGCCGTGCCCCCACCGTCGCGTGCCTTCCGGCTCCGCCCCCTTGAACCAGTCCATCGGCCGCGGCCGCCGCCGTGTGTCCGTCCGCACCTCTTCGCAAGGCCCTCATGTTCGACGTCGCCCTCTTCGGTTCCCTCTTCCTCACCCTCTTCGTGATCATGGATCCCCCGGGGATCACCCCGATCTTCCTCGCGCTCACAGCCGGACGCTCCGCCACGGTGCAGAAGCGGATGGCCTTCCAGGCCGTCTGCGTGGCCGGCGGTGTGATCGCGGTGTTCGGGGTGCTCGGCCACCAGATCCTGGACTATCTGCATGTCTCGGTGCCCGCCCTGATGATCGCGGGCGGACTGCTCCTGCTGCTGATCGCCCTCGACCTGCTGACCGGCAAGACCGACGAGCCGAAGCAGACCAAGGACGTCAATGTCGCCCTTGTGCCGCTCGGCATGCCGCTGCTCGCCGGGCCGGGCGCCATCGTGTCCGTGATCCTGGCGGTCCAGCGGGCCGACAGCGTGGGCGCCCAGGTGTCGGTGTGGACGGCGATCCTCGCGATCCACGTCGTCCTGTGGCTGGTCATGCGCTACTCGCTGGTGATCATCCGCGTCATCAGGGACGGCGGCGTGGTCCTGGTGACCCGGCTCGCGGGCATGATGCTCTCCGCGATCGCCGTGCAGCAGATCATCAACGGCCTCACCGAGGTCGTCCGCGGTAGCTGAACTGCCCGGACGGTCCCGGGACACGCGAAGCCCCGTACGGCACAGGTGCCGTACGGGGCTTCGAAGTTTCGGTCACGCCGAGGACTTGCCCACGTCGTTGTACGTCGCTTACGTCGTCTACGTCGTTCGCGCCGAGGCCGTGCCTGGGTCGGTCATGCCTGAGCGCCGGTTGCGTCGAGTGTTCGGTTGTGCAGAAGTATCGGTTGTGCCGGCTTCTCCGAGCCCGCCCGATTCGATTACGAGGCTGTCGTCTCGGCCGGGCGGATCCAGAGGCGCTGCCCGATGGCCGCGGCCTGCTGAACGATCTGCTTGACGGAGGCGGCGTCCACGACGGTGGTGTCCACGGGGGTGCCGTCGACGTCGTCGAGTCGCATGATTTCGAAGCGCATAAGGCTTCTCCCTTCGTCTGGTCATCCTCCTGAGGAGAACTACTGGTGAGCGGAGCACGGGCGACGGTGCCCGTGTTCCTGTAGGACTCAACCGGGTGCCCCGGCAGAACATTCCCTACGCTAAGGAAATTTTTCGAGTCTCTAATGACCGACTGGTAAGGAGTTGGTTTCCGGCACTGACCGGATTCACGTTGCACTGACCGGGGCCGGTTGTGTTCGCAGCGTGACCGCCGGGACAATGGAGGCAGTATGAACGACGACCTGTCGGCGCTCGGCGCCCGTATCGACCGCACCAACGAGTTGCTTCAGCGCATGCTCGCCGAGGTGGCCAAGACGCCCTCGACCCATGCGATCTTCGTCGATGCCGGCTACCTCTACGCGGCCGCGGGACGCCTCGTCGCCGGTACCGAGGACCGCCGGGCCTTCGACCTCGACGCCGAGGGACTGATCGAGGCACTCATCGACAAGGCGCGCACGATCTTCGCGGACAGCCGGCTGTTGCGCGTGTACTGGTACGACGGCGCCAGACGCCGTATCCACACCGCCGAGCAGCAGTCCATCGCCGAACTCCCCGACGTGAAGGTGCGGCTCGGCAACCTCAACGCCAACAACCAGCAAAAGGGCGTCGACTCCCTGATCAGGACCGACCTCGAATCCCTCGCCCGGCACCGGGCCATCAGCGACGCGGCGCTCATCGGCGGCGACGAGGACCTGGTGTCGGCGGTCGAGGCGGCGCAGGGCTACGGCGCGCGAGTGCACCTGTGGGGCATCGAGGCGCCCGAGGGCCGCAACCAGGCGGAACCACTGCTGTGGGAGGTCGACAGCCAGCGCACCCTTGAGCTCGAGTTCTTCAAGCCGTATGTGAGCCGGCGGACGGCCACGACCTACGAGGCCTCGTCCGTCGCCCGCCCCACCCGCGAGGACGTCCGCTTCGTGGGCGCGCAGATCGCGGCGAAGTGGCTCGCGGCCCGGGGCCGGGAGGCGCTGGCCGACCTGCTGCCCGGCCATCCCTATCTGCCGGGCTCCGTCGACCAGGATCTGCTGGTGGAGGCCGAGGGCCTGCTGCAGTACTCGCTCCGCGGCCAGTCGGACCTGCGGCGCGCCCTGCGGGACGGATTCTGGGAGCACCTCCAGGGCCAGTACTAGGCCGCCCCGAGGACCTGGTCCCAGAAGGCGGCCAGAGCGCGGGCCGTGTGTGCCGGCTGATCGGTGTTGGGGGAGTGCTCGGCGTGCGGTACGACCGTGCGGTCGGCACCGAGCCGGGCGGCCATGTCGTCCAGGAGCGGGATCGGCCAGGTGTCGTCGCGGTCGCCGGACAGCACGTGCACGGGCAGGCCCACGGCAGCCAGTTCGGCCACCCGGTCGGGTTCCGTGCACAACTGCCGGCCGGTCGCCAGGAGCTGGGCGGGGCTGTTGCCGAGCCAGCGGCGGCGTAGGTCCTCCCCGTCGGCGAGCCCCTCGTCGATATCGCCGGCGTCGACGTCCTCCGGCGGTTCCATGGCCTGGATGGCCTCCCAGACCTGGGCCATGTCCAGAACGGCGAGCGCGTCGTGCAGCAGCTTGACGCGCTGCTGCTGGGGAGCCGAGATCTGGGCCGGGCCGGAGGCCATGAGGGTCAGTGAGACGAACGGGGAAGCGTCGAGGAGGACGGCGGCGCGGGCGATCTGACCGCCGAGGGAGTGCCCGAGCAGGTGCACGGGCGCCCCGGCGGCGTGCGCCTGCGCGATCACGTCCCGCGCCAACTCGGCCTGCTCGTACGGCGCTTCGTCGTCCCGGGGGCCGGGGGACTCGTACTGTCCTCGTCCGTCGACGGCGACGGTCCGGTATCCGGCCGCGGCCAGCAGCGGCTGCAGGACGATGAAGTCCTCCTTGCTCCCGGTGAACCCGGGCAGCAGAAGCGCGCTCCCCTTCACTCGATCCGTCGCGGCGTCGGCCTCAAGGACGGCGAACTCCCCGCGGTCCGTACCGAGCCGGTACGCCCGGACACCGGGCGGCGGGGTGAAGCTGGGGGGACGGCTCATGGAGGGGAGGTTACCGGGCGGTCGGTGCCGTGCGCGGGTGGGGCAGGGTGACATGAAGGTGTACGGAGCGGGAGAAACGCCGATGGCCCGTCTCCACGCGGAGTGGAGACGGGCCATCGACCGGGTGTCGGGTCAGCCCTCGGCGGGCTCGGCGGCCTTGCGCGTACGCCGTCGCGGCTTCGCCGCAACCTCGTCCGCCTGCGCCTGCAGCTCCGTGTCGGCGGCTACCGCCTTGCGGGTCCGGCGCCGGGGCTTGGCCTCCGGCTCTTCCACCGCCTGAGCGGGAATCGCCACCTCGACGGGGGCGGCTTCCGCGGTCTTGCGGGTGCGTCGGCGCGGCGTGGCCTCCGTCGCCTCGGCGGTGTCGACGGCCGCTTCCGCGGGGGTCGCCTCAGCGGCCTTACGAGTGCGTCGGCGCGGCTTCGCCTCCGGCTCCGGTGCCGTCTCGGCAGGGGCGGCCTCTGCCGTCTTGCGCGTACGCCGCGGCTTGACCGGCGCCTCGGCCTCGGCCGTGTCGACCGGGGTCTCGGCGGCCTTGCGGGTGCGTCGGCGCGGCTTGGCCTCCGCGGCCTCGGCGGTGTCGACGGCCGCCTCCGCGGGGGTCGCTTCCGCGGTCTTGCGGGTGCGTCGGCGCGGCGTGGCCTCCGTCGCCTCGGCGGTGTCCACGGCGGCCTCCGCCGCGTCGACCACGGCCTCGGCGGCCTTGCGCGTACGACGGCGCGGCTTGGCCTCCACGGCCTCCGCCACGTCCACCGCGGCCTCGGCGGCGATGGGAGCCGTCTCCGTGGTCTCGGCCGTGTTCACGGCGGTCTCCGCAGCCTCCGCGCCCCTGCGGGTCCGGCGGCGGCGCGGCTTGACGGGCTCGGCCGTGTCCACAGCGGTCTCCGCCGCCTCCGGCACGGTCGTCTCGGTCACCGTGGCGATCGGTTCGGCCACACCGCCGCGCATACGGCGGCGACGGCGCTGGGCGCGCGGCTCCACGGCCTCCACCGCGTCCGTGGCCTGCGTGGTCTCCGGGGCGGACGGCGTCTCCATCGGCGACCCGTTCCGCGTACGACGCCGGCGACGCGGCGTACGTGCCGGACGCTCGGCCTCCGCGGACGGGCCCGAGGAGCGGCGGCCGCGCGGCCCCCGGCCGCCCGTCTCGCCGAGGTCCTCCAGCTCCTCCGCAGCGAGCCCCGCACGCGTGCGCTCGGAGCGCGGCAGGACGCCCTTCGTGCCCTCGGGGATGCCGAGCTCGGCGAAGAGGTGCGGGGAGGTGGAGTACGTCTCCACCGGGTCGTTGAAGTTCAGCTCCAGCGCCTTGTTGATCAGCTGCCAGCGCGGGATGTCGTCCCAGTCGACGAGCGTGATCGCCGTACCCGACGCGCCCGCCCGGCCCGTGCGGCCGATGCGGTGCAGGTACGTCTTCTCGTCCTCGGGGGACTGGTAGTTGACGACGTGCGTGACGCCCTCGACGTCGATGCCGCGCGCGGCAACGTCGGTGCAGACGAGGACGTCCACCTTGCCGTTGCGGAAGGCCCGCAGCGCCTGCTCACGCGCGCCCTGGCCGAGGTCGCCGTGGACCGCGCCGGACGCGAAGCCGCGCCGCTGGAGCTGCTCGGCGATGTCGGCCGCCGTACGCTTCGTACGGCAGAAGATCATCGCCAGTCCGCGTGTCTCGGCCTGCAGTATGCGTGCGACCATCTCCGGCTTGTCCATGGAGTGAGCGCGGTAGACGTGCTGGGCGATGTTCGCGACGGTCGCGCCCTCGTCGTCCGGTGCCGTGGCACGGATGTGCGTCGGCTGGGACATGTAACGGCGGGCGAGCCCGATGACCGCGCCCGGCATGGTCGCCGAGAACAGCATGGTCTGGCGCTTGGCCGGCAGCATGTCGATGATCTTCTCGACATCCGGCAGGAAGCCCAGGTCGAGCATCTCGTCGGCCTCGTCGAGGACCAGGCACTTCACATGCTTCAGGTTCAGCTTCTTCTGGCCGGCCAGGTCCAGCAGACGCCCCGGGGTGCCGACGATGACGTCGACGCCCTTCTTCAGGGCCTCCACCTGGGGTTCGTAGGCCCGGCCGCCGTAGATCGCCGTGACGCGCACATTGCGTACCTTGCCCGCCGTGAGCAGGTCGTTGGTGACCTGCGTGCACAGCTCGCGGGTCGGTACGACGACGAGCGCCTGGGGGGCGTCGGTGAGGGCCTCGGGCTTGGCCCGGCCCGCCTCGACGTCCACGGGGACGGTGACGCGCTCGAGGAGCGGGAGACCGAAACCGAGCGTCTTGCCGGTGCCGGTCTTGGCCTGGCCGATGACGTCCGTGCCGGAAAGGGCTACGGGAAGGGTCATCTCCTGGATGGGGAAGGGATTGATGATGCCGACGGCTTCCAGGGCCTCGGCCGTCTCGGGAAGGATTCCGAGTTCTCGAAAAGTCGTAGTCAGGGTGCTGCCTCTTCTGTGTACGCGATGCGAGGCGAACGCGGGGGTCGTGACCGTGCGTACGACGTCGGCCTGCTTGGGGGACGGGCCTAGTGCCACGGGACCACGCCGACGTTCCAGCGCTCGTATCGCTGAGGGTCCCTCCGGATGCCGTACGCACCGTGCCGTACGGATAGGGAGGGCTGTCGGGTCGGAGCCGATCGGGCCACCGACCGGGCATCCTCATACGTGCGGCCTGTCGAGGTACGTCGTAGTACTCAGCAGGCGCATTACCACCATACCCCGGAATCGCGCACACGTGATGGCCGATTCGGTCACGTAGTCGTCGTCACAGTGATTGACCAGGGACTTCCCCGGGGCGCGGAGCGGACTATTGTGCGCTGCATGACGACGCCTGACAACGCCACCGACGCATCCGCCGAACCCACCTCGGTCGCCGCCCAGGACTGGGCGAAGGCCTCCGTCGACCCCCATTACCGTGCCGCGGTCGTGGATCTGCTCGGCGCGCTCGCCTACGGCGAGCTGGCGGCGTTCGAACGGCTCGCGGAGGACGCGAAGCTCGCCCCCACGCTCACGGACAAGGCGGAGCTCGCGAAGATGGCGTCCGCCGAGTTCCACCACTTCGAGCGGATCCGGAACCGGCTCACCGAGATCGGGATCGAGCCGACCGAGGCGATGGACCCGTTCGTCACGGCGTACGACAGCTTCCACAAGCAGACGGCGCCCTCGGACTGGCTGGAGGGGCTTGTCAAGGCGTACGTGGGCGACTCGATCGCCAGCGACTTCTACCGGGAGGTGGCGGCCCGGCTGGACTCCGACACACGCGAGCTCGTCCTCGCCGTGCTCGACGACACCGGGCACGCCGGCTTCGCCGTCGAGAAGGTGCGCGCCGCGATCGACGCCGAACCGCGGGTGGGCGGGCGGCTCGCGCTGTGGGCGCGCCGGCTGATGGGTGAGGCACTGTCGCAGTCGCAGCGCGTGGTCGCGGAGCGGGACGCGCTGTCGACGATGCTCGTCGGCGGCGTCGCGGACGGCTTCGACCTCGCCGAGGTCGGCAGGATGTTCTCCCGGATCACCGAGGCCCACACGAAGCGGATGGCCGCCTTGGGGCTGGCCGCCTGATCCCTTCTCGTGGGCGGGGGGCTGCTGTGCCTGGCGTGGGTGGGGCGGTCCTTCGCCGCGGTCGGTGTGGCTGACACTGCCGTCGCGGCCGTATCAGCGTGGCTGGCGACGCGTCCGTGGCCTCCTTCGATGCGGCTGCCGCTGTCGTTGTGACGGTTTACAGCTGCGTCGGCGCGGCCCATTGCCGCCGGGGTGTGTCGTGGGGCGTGCCCCAGGCGTCGACTTGCCTGGCGTGGCGGCGCCAGCGCGGCTACCGCAGCAGGCAGGGCTCCGTCAGCACGGCTGCCGCTGCGTCGGCAGGGGCCGTTCCCGCGCCCCCCGGGGGCGTCTCGCCCGGGGGCGCCCCGGGCGTTGCGGTGCCCGGCGTGGCTCGTGTCGCGCGGCCGCCGTCGGCGTCATGGCCGTATCTGCGCGGCCGCCGCTGCCGTCGTGACGGCTCACCGCTGCATCGGCGCGGCCCGATGCCGCCAGGGTGCCCTGGGCGCCTCGTCTGGGTGCGTCCCGGGCGTCGCCCTGCCCGGCATGGCTGGGTCGCTCGGGTCGCCGTGTCCGGTGCGGCTGGGCCAGTCGGTCACCCGGCTGGCGTGCTGAGTTGGCGCAGCTGCGGTCGGTGTGGCTGGCTCGATGGGGTCGCGCCCCGGCTGGCGGGCTCGGTCGCCGCTGTCGGTGCCGCTGGGTCGGTCCGGTCGACGCGGCCAGTATGGTCCGGTTGGACGCGGCTGCCCCCGGCGTCGTGGCCGTATCAGCGTGGCTGCCGGCAGGCCCATGACCTCATCGATGCGACTGCCGCTGCCGTCGCGACGCCACGCTGACGCGTCGGCGTAGCCGCTCGCGCCGAGTGCGGGGGGTGTCCTGGGCGTCGCCGTGTCCGGCGGCCGGCCTCAGGCCGTCGCCGATCGGCGGCGGAATCTTTCCGCCGGACGCAGCAGCAGCGACAGTGAGGCCGCGGAGACGACCAGCGAGCCGACGAGGATCAGGAGCAGACCCACCGAACCCAGCGCGCTGTGAGTGATGAACGCGCCGAAGAGAGCCCCTGCCACGCCGGTGGGCAGCACCAGCCGGCGGGCGGGAAGCCGGTGGGGCAGTCGGTGTGCGGCCGCCCATGCCAGGGCGAGCCCGAGGACGGCGGAGCCGAGCGCTTCCAAGAGCATGACGAGGATCCCTCCCGCACGGCTGCTGCCAGGGCAAATCAGTCGTAGCCGGTACTACCCGTGGCGTGCGGAAGGCAATC
This sequence comes from Streptomyces sp. NPDC001156, assembly GCF_053598275.1. NCBI lineage: Bacteria > Bacillati > Actinomycetota > Actinomycetes > Kitasatosporales > Streptomycetaceae > Streptomyces > Streptomyces sp. NPDC001156. The sequence goes on from NZ_JBSFJX010000010.1 coordinate 87,266, forward strand.
CTCCTCTGTGCGGGGGATGTGCCCCGTCTGTGTGTCCGCGACCTTGAAGCAGGCCGGGGACAGAGCAGCGGAAGGGGCCCAGTGGGTGCGTCCCACCGGGCCCCTTCCATTGCTCCGTATGGATCTACAGCGCGCCGAAGCCCACCTTGCGCGGGGCCTGCTCGCCGATCTCCACGTACGCGAGGCGGTCCGCGGGGACGAGGAGCTTGCGGCCGTGCTCATCCACGAGGGTCAGCAGGGGCGACTTGCCGGCCAGCGCCTCGGCCACGACACGCTCGACCTCCTCGGCACTCTGACCGCTCTCCAGAACGATCTCGCGGGGCGCGTGCTGCACGCCGATCTTGACCTCCACGGCTTTGTCCCTCCGACGGTCAGTGATGTGCGCGGCCGTCCGCGCCGTACCAGCACACATTAGCCCGGTGAGGGGACGTGCACGCTCCGCTCCGGCACGCCAGGAGCGAACAGCCGCCGGGAACAAAACCCACGTGGCCCCGGCCGCCGCGTCAGTGGTGCTGTTCGCTGCCGTGCAGCGGGAATCCCGCGATGCCCCGCCAGGCCAGCGAGGTCAGCAGCTGCACCGCCTGGTCGCGCGGCACGCTGCGGTCACTGTGCAGCCAGGAGCGCGCCACGACCTGGGCGAGGCCGCCGAGTCCCGACGCCAGCAGCATCGACTCGGCCCGCGACAGGCCGGTGTCCTCGGCGATGACGTCGCAGATCGCCTCCGCGCACTCGATCGTGACCTTGTCGACACGATCACGTACGGCGGGCTCGTTCGTCAGGTCCGACTCGAAGACCAGCCGGAAGGCACCGCCGTCGTCCTCCACGTAGGCGAAGTACGCGTCCATGGTGGCCCGTACGCGCTGCTTGTTGTCGGTCGTCGACGCGAGCGCGTTCCGTACGGCCTGCAGCAGGGCCTCGCAGTGCTGGTCCAGCAGGGCCAGATAGAGGTCGAGCTTGCCGGGGAAGTGCTGGTAGAGCACCGGCTTGCTGACACCGGCCCGCTCGGCGATGTCGTCCATCGCCGCCGCGTGGTAGCCCTGCGCCACGAACACTTCCTGGGCGGCGCCCAGCAGCTGGTTCCGTCGGGCACGGCGCGGCAAGCGAGTGCCCCGCGGGCGTGCCGCCTCTGTCTGCTCGATGGCTGTCACGCCGCCTCCCAAAATCGTCCACATGCGGTGTGCGCCGCGCCGCCATCGTACTTTTCGGTAACCGTGCTGTGCGCGGTGCGAACGCAGAATTTCATGGACCGGACGGTGGCGAAAGCCGCGCGGAGCGCGCCGAACGGGGCAGTGCGGGCAAAAGGCTCTCCCTGCTCCTGGTGGCACGCGGCCTACGCACTCGTCCGCTCACTGGTCACTTGTCACTTCTCCGGTGCGGGCGTCCTGCCCGAGGCGGACCTCCGGCACCTACGGGCCGACCGCCCGAAGGGATCGTCCTGTGCCTCACCGGTCCCGTGTCCGGCCGATACTCACCACTCACTGATAGGCGTCCTCGTCATCGATCTCGACGACGCGCTTCTGCTCCACGAGATCGGCCTCGTTGGCCCGCAGGATCTCCTCTTCTGTCAGGGGTTCCTCCCGCGCCGGGGTGAGCTCCGTGAGTTGTTCGGCGACGTCGTTCTCCGGGGCCTCCACGTCGATCTCGACGGCCTCGTTCACGTCTTCCTCGAACGTCTCGGGATCAGTGGGGTCTACGGCCATGGTGGGCTCCCTCCTAGAACTCCTGGAACGTCCCTGAAAGAGGCAGGGTCCCCACCGGGTGCCCTGCTATGAGCCTAGGAGACACCCGATACGGACGCTATGTGTGGTGAAGCGGGACTCCTGACGCTTCCAGGCCGCAGCGGCGCGCCGCGTCCAGCTTCTGTGACGGCGAACACATGAGTCGCTGTGTGATCGTCTCGTAACATTGCCGCATGTCGTCGACCGAGCTGCCGTCCGTCGCTGCCGCCAATGTGCTCCCGAAGGTGGCTCCTGTCAGGGTCGAGGAAGGGGAGCGCCTCAAGTCGGTCGGGTTGCCGGGGATCACCTTGACACTGCGGTCGCGGCCGCCGGAGCGCGAAGGACTGCCCCCCGCCCTTTATGTCCACGGGCTCGGCGGGTCCTCCCAGAACTGGTCGGCGCTCATGGCACGGCTCGACGGGTTCGTCGACGGCGAGGCCATGGATCTGCCCGGCTTCGGCGACTCGCCGCCCCCGGACGACGGCAACTACTCCGTCACGGGGCACGCGAGGGCGATCATCCGCTATCTCGACGCGACCGGCCGCGGACCGGTGCACCTGTTCGGCAACTCGATGGGCGGCGCCATCGCCACCCGTGTGGCGGCCGTTCGCCCCGATCTCGTCCGTACGCTCACGCTCGTCTCGCCCGCGCTGCCGGAGATCTTCATCCAGCGCGGCGCCGTGCCGACGGGGCTGCTCGCGCTGCCCGGCGTGGCCGGGCTGTTCATCCGTTACACCAAGTCATGGAGCGCCGAGCAGCGCGTCCGCGGGGTCCTGGCCCTGTGCTACGGAGATCCCGGGCAGGTCACGCCGGAAGGGTTCGACCACGCTGTCGAGGAGATGGAGCGGCGGCTACGGCTGCCCTACTTCTGGGACGCGATGGCACGCTCGGCGCGCGGGATCGTGAACGCGTACACGCTGGGCGGTCAGCACGGGCTGTGGCGCCAGGCGGAGCGGGTCCTCGCGCCGACGCTGCTGGTGTACGGCGGCCGGGACCAGCTGGTCTCCTACCGCATGGCCCACCGTGCGACGCGCGCCTTCCGTGACTCCCGGCTGCTGACTTTGCCGGACGCGGGGCATGTCGCGATGATGGAGTATCCGGAGGTCGTGGCCACGGCGTTCGGGGAACTGCTCGGGGACACGGGGCAGTTGCCCGAGCCGGTGGGCGACCCGGCGAGCGGTCGCGACGACCGTGCAGCCGGCCGGGGCGATGAGCCCGAGAACAGGGGCACAGGGACGACGGGCGAGTCCGGCACGGCCGGTGCGAGGAGCTGAGGCGCGGCGTGGGACGGCACAGCCGCAAGGGGCGGGGCGACAGGACGAACAAGGGCACGGGCGCGACGCCGGACATATCGGCGGCGTCCGCGTCGACGCGGGAAGCGACGGACGGACCCCGCCCGACCGCTAGCACGCAGACGCCCGAGATACCCAGCGCGCCGGGTGGTACGCCCGCCCAAGGCGTGCCCCGGTTCCCGGGTGGTACGCCCGCCCAAGGCGTGCCCCGGTTCCCGGGTGGTACGCCCGCCCAAGGCGTGCCCCGGTTCCCGGGTGGTACGCCCCCGCAGCGTGCACCGCGGTCGGGCGACGGCACGCCGGCTCGTGGTGTGCCCCGTCTCCCGGACGGCACCCCGGCTCACGGCGTACCGCGCCTCGTCGACGGCACGCCGGCTCGTGGTGTTCCTCGCCTTCCTGACGGCACGCCGGCTCGTGGTGTTCCTCGCCTTCCTGACGGCACGCCGGCTCGTGGTGT